>CAYLSL010000040.1:0-16859 GCA_964386615.1 uncultured Veillonellaceae bacterium | reverse complement strand
CTTGAATAATGTGATGGGATGGATCAAACAGCAACCGCAGTTTTGCACCACGCCGGTTTTGCTTTACGGGCATAGCCTTGGCGGCTTGATCGTGCTTACCCACCAGGCGATCACTGCAGATGTTACCGGACGCATTGTGTTTGCACCGGTAGTCAATCCAGTTGCAAACTTTCGGGATATCATCCTGGGGCCGGAATTGTGGAAAAAATCACTGGCAGGTGAGATCATCGCCAACTTTTTTGCCAAGGGATTCACATTGCACCCACAGTTTGTCAAAGATCTGGTTGAACAAGACTATGATCCGATTGGCGATGCAAAAAAGCTGACTACACCTTTGCTCATCATTCATGGACTTGAAGATTTGGCAGTGCCGATTGCGGGTTCCGAGGCGCTTTATCAAAAATATGCCGGCCCCAAACTGTTGCATAAACCGATACTGGATCATGTTGCAACAGGAAATATTGACGTATTGCCGCAACTAATTAAAGCCTGGTTAGACAATGAATTTAGCTTAAGATGAAATGATATGGGTAATAGAAAGGGGAGTAAAAGCAACAAGAGCTGGTTTTTTATATGGACAAGTATTCTGTATAACACGGGAGGCTGGTGTAATGTCAGTTTCCCGTGTTGATTTTGCAAATGGAAATGGATCGTTTTTTAGCAGGAACCTTGCGTCCAAAAAGAGAAAAAGATAATAGCATCTGTTACCTCGGATAATTGTTTGTAAATCAACAAAGAAAAGAGGTAGTGTTCATGCAAATGCCAGTTCTTTTTATTGGCCATGGTTCACCGATGAATATTATCGACGAAAATACCTATACCCGCAGTCTGCAGGAACTGGGAAAAATTTTGCCAAGGCCGGCAGCAGTGCTGGTGGTTTCTGCCCACTGGCAGACTCGGGGAACTTATGTGACGAGTGCTGCCGCTCCACCGACGATTTATGATTTTTATGGTTTTCCACCGGCTCTTTATCGGATTAGATATGAAACTCCCGGTTCAGCCGCGATTGCCGAGCGGGTCCGGGTGGTTAGCGGCAATCTCGTTTCCCTGGATGCTTCGCGCGGTATTGACCATGCGGCCTGGGCCGTGCTCAAGCATATGTACCCGGCGGCGGATATTCCGGTTTTGGAAATGAGCCTGGATGTAAATCTTTCTCCGGCGGAACATTACGCACTGGGTCGCAAGTTGGCGCCATTGCGTGAGGAAGGTATTCTGATCATTGGTAGTGGCAATCTGGTACATAATTTGTCGCGGATCAATTTTGATTCCATGTATGGCGAGAAATATGACTGGGCAGAACGTTTTGACCATGTGATGGCAGAACTGCTGCAAGGGCGGCAACACGACCGGCTAATCCGCTATGAAGCATTGCCGGACCACCGTCTGGCAATTCCGACCAATGAGCATTATCTGCCCATGCTCTATGCTGCGGCGCTGCAGGAACCGGAAGAATCGTTACGGTTTAGCTGTACCGACATCCAGAATGGATCGATTGCGATGCGCAGTTTTGTCATCGGCGGTTAATAACAGGACAAAAAATTGCAGGCCAAAGGAGCGGCAACTGATGTACAGATGGAAAACCATTGTTGGGATGAGTTTGATTCTGATTGTGATAATGACTGGCGGAGTTGTGTTCGCAGCGCCGCCCAGTTCGGTTTCGGCCGCTAACTATTATGAAATGAAACCAAGTCCCTGGTATGTTTCGCTCGGGGTAAGAGGGTATCAACAAACGACTGACTATACCTGCGCGCCGGCCGCGGTAATGTCGCTGCTGCATTGGTACAAATTATTGCCGGATAAGGAACTGAATGCTCAGACGGAAATGCGTATTGCCCGGGAAATGGGTACCCGGGACATGCAATCGCCGCAACCGGGGACTACTACCGAAGAGATCGTGAAATGGCTCGATAGTAATGGCTTTGTTGTTTTGGCTGGACAGGACGGAACAGTGGAGCTGGTGCGCAGCTATCTGAACAAAGGGATTCCGGTACTTGTGGAGTGGATTGACTGGGGCGGTCACTGGGTGGTGGCAACCGGTTATCATGCAGCGTACGAGTCGCCGGCCAAAGGACCGGACACGATTTTTTTCGCCGATCCGGCTTCTCACTGGAGCAATCCCAACAATCCGGACGGGATATCTTCATTTAATGCCTGGCGGTTTCGCGATATGTGGTTTGATGTCCAGTATCTGAATCCCGGCCAAATCACTCGTAACGTATACATCGTTGCTGTGCCGAAAGTATTGCGATAATATAGAATAACAAGAGGTGAGGTACATGGAATTGGCGCAGGCAAAAATCACTTATCTGGTGCATAGTGGGTTTTCGGTGGAAACGGCCAATTGTTTTTTTCTGTTTGACTATTGCCCTACCATGGATCGTATACCACAAATCACTGCTGAATTTTTGCGGACAAAAGAAAATGTTGTTGTGTTTGCCTCGCATAGTCACGGTGATCATTTTGATCCGGCCATTTTAAAATGGGCCGAAGCGAATCCGGCAATTCAATATGTTTTGAGCAGTGATATTCATACTAAAAACTGCACGCAAAGGTGCCATTTCATGAAACCTTATGAGCAGTGGCAGGATGGGCGGCTCACAGTCCGCACATTCGGTTCGACCGACGCAGGTGTGTCTTTTTGGCTCAATGTGGATGGGCTAGCAATTTTCCATGCCGGTGACTTAAACTGGTGGCACTGGAGTGGAGAAACTCAGGCTGAACGGGATTTTGCCGACCGTTATTTTATGGAGGAAATGGCGAAATTGCCGAAACAACCGATCGATATCGCCTTTTTTCCGGTTGATCGTCGATTGGAAGAGAACTATGCGTTGGGCGCCGAGTACTTTGCAAAAAAAATGCAGCCGAAGCTGCTGGTGCCGATGCACTTTGGCCAAGATTTTGCCGCAACGGAGGCTTTTAAAGCAAAAGTCGCCGGAACTGGCCTGGTGACGGTTGAAATCACTCACAAAGGACAAGTTATTGATTTTCCCGGATAAAATATCTGGCAGGCTGTTCATGGTTCCGATTTGATTGTTAGCTTCTGGCAGAAAAAATTGGTCAGCGGAATGAGATAAAGATACAGTGCATACGGAATGAAGCCGGCATCAGTCGCCAAGGCGGCGGCCGGTACTGCACCGGCAATATTCCAGGGAATCAGTGCGGCGATCATAATTACCGTGTTTTCCAAATCCAGCGCCAGGCGATAATTGCCCAGGCGCTTTTTTTCATAAACCCGCTGCGTTAGCTGATGCGTTAACATGACTGCGAGGGTTTGGTTGCAGCTGAACGCAGCGGTTGCAATACTAGTAAGCATGGTGCCGGAAAATACTCCCAGCTTATTGCTGGCAAGTTCACAGGTCCGTTCGATGTCCGCCAGCAGGCCCGTGCCGGCAAACAAGCCGGAATAGGCGGAAGAGATCAGGACAATCAAAGCAACCTGCAGCATGGAGAGCAGCCCGCCGCCCTGCAGGATTTCAGATAAAATGCCGGGTTGATTCAGCTGAAAGCCAGTAGCAACATAAGAAACTAAATCCAGCATATTTACATTCTGAACGGTCAGCGCGATCAATGCTCCGGTCACAATGCTGATGCCCATCGATAATTTTACATCGATTTTTGCCGCAGCCATCAACAGAATCAAGGCCGCTGGCAAAATCGTGATCGGGTGTAGTGAGAATGCCAGGGGGATGGCGGCCAGGATCGGACTATCGCTGGCAACGAGCGGATGTTGCCACGAAAGCACGGCATAACCCAGGCAGGATAGAGTAAAGGGTAACACTGAGGTTTTCAGCATGTTTGACAAGTTAAGATACAACTGGGTCCGGGTCAGGGCGGCAACCAGGTTGGCGCTGGACGACATTGGCGAACAGCGGTCGCCAAAATAGGCGCCGGCAATGATCGCACCGGCAGCAACATCGACACTGACCTGCCCGCTGCGGGCCAGAACCATCAACGCAACGCCCAGTGTCCCGACCGTGCCAAACGAAGTGCCAAGCAGAAACGACACGAGGCAGCTCAAGATAAACGCCGACAGGATAAAAAACTGTTCATTCAGCAGGGCAATGCCGTGGTAGACGATAAAGGGAATTGTGCCGCAGGCACGCCAGACCGCTGTAATGGCGCCGATCAGAACGAAAATGCGAATTACAATCAGTGATTGCCGTGAGCCCTGTAGCATCATTCGCGACAGGGACGAAAAAGAATGACCGCGATGTCGGGATAAAAGGACAAAACCGACCAGTCCCAACAACAGCGGATATAACAGTGAAGTATGCAGATAGAGGCTTAACAGCAACGCAGCAAAGAAAAACGCAAACATGAGTATCGATAACAATTTATCACCTGATCACTTTGCATGGGTAGATATTTTTTATTTCCGTCAGATAATGCAACCCTTTGGCTTGGGCGGTCATCAGGGCAAGATGGGCAATTTTCGGTACATTTTCGTATTGATGAATGCTCGAATCGAGGAATTCGATTTCTAACATGCATAAAGAATCATCATAGCCGATAGATTTTATATCCGTCGACATCACATAGGTCCGTTTCATGCGACAACCACTCCTTAGTGCTTATATTAAAGCATTCGCGGTGGCTGTTGGATTCTCCTTTTAAAGCAACACCCCGGATATTGCCGAATGGCAATATCCGGGGTGTTGCTTTTGTTAAAAAATGTTATACCTCTAATTAGGGGTTAACCTTTTCCTTAAACACCAGTTGTCCATCTTTCACCTCGATAACAACGGCGCTCTTGACCGGGTTGTGATTGGCATCAAGCGTGATGACGCCGGAAACAACTTTCAGACCTTTGGTTTGCTCCAGAGCATCGCGGATCTTTTGCGGTTCGGCGCTGTTGGCGCGCTTGATCGCATCGACCACCATCATGGTGGCGTCAAATGCCAAGGCGGCTAAGGCATCGGGAGTTTGATTGTATTCTTTTTTGTAATCAGCGACGAATTTTACAACGGCGGGATCTTTGTCGTCAGCCGCGTAGTGGTTGCTGAAGAAAGTGTTTTTCAGTGCATCCTTGCCGGCGATTTCGACCAGTTTGGGGGAATCCCAGCCGTCGCCGCCAATCATCGGGCCATTATAACCCAGTTCACGGGCTTGTTTAACAATCAGACCGACTTCCTCATAATAGCCCGGTACGAAAATGGTTTCCGGATTGCTGGCTTTAATTTTGGTCAACGTGGATTTGAAGTCTTTATCTTTTTGCAGATAGGCTTCTTTGGATACGACTTTTCCGCCGGCTTTCACAAAGCCTTCCTCAAAGAACTGAGCCAGTCCTTTGGCGTAGTCAGAACTTTGGTCGACATAAATGGCGGCAGTTTTAACCTTCATGCTTTTGGAAGCGAAGTTGGCCATAACGGTGCCCTGGAATGGATCAATAAAGCAGGCACGGAAAGCAAACGGCTTCACCTTGCCGTCTTCAACTGTGACTTTAGGATTGGTTGCCGTGTTGCTAACAAAAGGAATTTTATTAGCGTGGGCAACGGGAGAGGCTGCCAGGGTGTCAGAACTGGTGACGGCGCCAATTACGGCCACGACTTTATCTTGCGTAATCAATTTTGTAATGGCATTGGTGGACTCGGACGGTTCGGATTTGTTGTCGGCAACAACCAGGGTAATTTGTTTGCCGAGTACTCCACCGGCTGCATTTACTTCTTTCAGTGCGAGTTTTACACCATTGACAGAAGACTGACCGAAGGTGGCTTGTCCACCGGTGAGTTCAAAGTTGGCGCCCAGCTTGATGTCGGTCGCTGCTGCAGGGGCAGGCTTTTTGTCACCGCCGCCGCAACCGGACACAACCGCTGTCAGCATGAGGACTGTCAATACAAGGGCTAAATAGACAGATGGTTTTTTTGACACGTTCTCTCCTCCTTACTATGTACGTGATACCTAGGGCGCCTGAAACTTGAGTACGCTGTTAATTATAGGCGCTTATGGGTTTTAATGTCAATATGGCTTGAAACGTTTTGTAATATTTTGTCCGCCAGAAAAAGACGAATGCGGAATAAAAAATGCGAAAGATAATCTTGGGAATGAGAGGAACAGGAAAAATTCTGTGAGATACGTCAATGGTCTTTATGTGGACAGCTGTAAAATAGCTATTTATAATGAAACTAGGCAAAATGATCAAATTATAGGGGGCTTATCATGGATTTTGCAACATTGGAGAAATTGTTCAAAGCCCGGCGATCAATTCGAAAATGGAAAACTGATCCCGTTCCGGAAGACCTTCTTACCAAGGCGATTGAAATAGCCTGTTGGTCGCCGAATAGTGGCGGAAAACAACCCTACCATTGCTATGTCATTACAAATCCGGAAAAAATCGCCTCAATTGGCGAGGCGGTTCAGGAAGTGACTGATTATTTGGCTTCGCTTTGTAAAGCCGAAGCTGATCTGGCAGTAGTGGAACGCTGGAAAATGAATTCAGGATTCTTTCGTCATGCACCAGCTTTGATCGCGGTGAGTGCCAGCATTTATAACAGTATCGCCGATAAACTGCAGGCTGATAACATGGATCAGCCCAGGGTCTGTGAGATTAATCGTTGCCGGCAAATTTCCGGATCAAGGATTCAAACTGTCGGAGCTTTTGTCGATCACTTATTATTGGCCTTGCATACACTGGGGTTGGGAGCCGTTTGGATGGCTGGACCCACGCAGGCAAAAACTGCCGTGGAGAAAATTATCAATATCGGTGAACAGGAAGACTTTGTAGCTTTGATCCCCGTTGGCTATCCGGATGAACAACCGATGGCGCCGGCGCGAAAGCCGCTCGAACAAATCGTCACTTTTTTCCGTTGAAGCATATGTTGCAAGGATTTGCGACAGAGGCAGAGACGAGGCGATATGCTGCAGCCCATTCTGATCTTAGCTACCGGTATTTTGGCAATCAAGGCCTGATGGTCAGCGAAGCCGGGTTTGGCGGGTATCGTGTTGACGTTTCGGTAGCGGAACATCGACAGGCGTTGGAGCATGCGCTGACTTCGGGAATCAACCTGATTGACACCAGTGCAAACTATGCCGATGGTGGTTCAGAGCGCCTGATTGGCAGCGTATTGGCTGGTCTGGCGAAAACGGGTACTATAAGGCGAGAACAGATTGTCATCGTGTCTAAAGCCGGTTATTTGCAAGGCGGGAATCTCAGTCTGAGCCAAAAACGCAAACAAGCTGGCAATCCATTTCCTGAATTGGTTTTGGTCGATTCGGGAATGGAACATTGCATTCATCCTGAGTTTTTGGCGGATCAGCTGGCCCGTAGCATGCAACGATTACAAGTGAATCATATTGAGTGTTTGCTGTTGCATAATCCGGAATACTATCTGAAATGGGCCAAACAGAATCGAATTCCTGCCAAAGTTGCCCAAACCGAGTATTTGCGGCGTATTCAGATGGCCTTTCAGTATCTGGAAGGCGAAGTTCAGTTCGGCCGTATCGGTTGTTATGGAATCAGCTCCAATACGTTTCCTCGTCCAAGTGCCGATTATGAACGTACGGATCTTGCCGCTATCTGGAACATCGCTCAGGCTCTTTCTGACAAACATCATTTTCGGGTTATCGAGTTTCCCTGCAACCTGTTTGAACCTGGCGCCGTAACTGAACGAAACCAACCGGGCGAGCGAAGCTTGCTGGAGTATGCCGCGGACCAAAATATGACCACCTTGATCAATCGACCGTTGAACGCGATTCAATCGGATCAGTTGATTCGCCTGGCAGAAAATGTATACGACGGTGATGCAGCTCTTCAGGCACAAAAATTCCGTGAACGGGTTGCAAAGCTTGATCAGGGTTGGAACGTTAAAAAACTTAGCCACCTGGCGATTCGCGCATTGCGATCCTCGTTCGGTGTTACCGCGGTGCTGGTCGGGATGCGCAAAAGAGAGTATGTCGAGGACGTTTTACAGGAGCTACGGCAGCCCTGTAAGGCAGGCGATCGCAAAAAAGCCTGGGCAGCAATCGCTGGCGAGGCTTCGACGGAAAAATAACAAGACGAAAAAAGAGGCTGTTTCAAAATGGGTTATAAACCCTGATTGAGACAGCCTCTAAGGTTTTTGATTGGTGATTCGGGGGAGTGGTTGTTAGAATGCGATTTTCCTGTCGACGATACCGATTAATTGCTCGATTTCCGGCTTGGTGACTTGCGCATAAGCGCCCAATGCTTGTCCTTTGAGTTTCATCTCATCATTGATCAATGATGAAAAAATAATTACCGGCAATTCCTTGAGCTGAGAATTGCTTTTAATGCGTTTGATCAAATGATGGCCATCCATCTGCGGCATTTCGATATCAGTGATAATCAGCTGAATCGTATCAGTGACCGGTTTCCCCGATTCAGCCAGGGCTTCAAGTTGTGTCCAGGCCTCCAGGCCGTTTTCATTACTAATCGTATTGTAGCCGGCTGTATGAAGCGTGCTGAGCAATAACTCGCGAAGCATCCTGGAATCTTCTGCAATCAGGATCGTTTTCTGCTGGCGGATTTTCACCAATTCGGGTGTGGAATGCGGGACAGCAGACATTTTTTGATTCATTTCCGGGTTGACATCCGCCAGGATTTTTTCGAAGTCAAGCAGTATGATCATCCGTTCCTGCATTTTGACTACGCCAACCACCAAATCGGAACCGGCAATGTGAGGTGCGGGCTCCATCTGCGTCCAGGAGATGCGGTGAATGCGATACACAGCATCCACTTTGAAGCCGACATAGAAGTTGTTGATTTCACAGACAATAATCTTAAACTCTTCCGAAGCGGGTTGGGTATTCAGGCTGCGAGCGAGGTTGACCAACGGCATTACTTTGGAACGCAATGTAAAGATACCATCGAGGTTGGGATGTGCTTTTGCAATAAAGGTGACAGGGACGGAATTGATCACCTCGCGGACCTTGGCTACATTCAGGCCATAAAAGACGCCACCGACAGAAAACTCGATGATTTCGAATTCATTGGTGCCTGATTCGAGCAATATGCCCTTTTTATCTTCCATAGCAACCTCCAATGGTTTCAATATGAGTTTCTATGGATAGTGAATTCGTGTTATCTCGAAAAAATCCTTTTTATTAGTACAAAAATACTATGGATCAACCCTCGTGGTTTTAACTATTGCTTTCCATGAGCTGATTGGCAAATTGATCAAGCTTTAGAGCCATGGCATTGATTTGTTGTATTGAGGCGGCAATTTGTCCCATCGCTTCAGCAATTTGATTGATTCCGCCTTCAATTTGCGTGGTCTGTTGCAAAGATCCATCACTGGCTTCCTGAATCAATTTCGTGATCTGTTCCACTTTTTTGATTGATTCGGCACTGCCGGAAGCGAGTTTGCGAATTTCTTCGGCGACTACGCCAAACCCGCGGCCGAGTTCGCCGACACGCGCTGCTTCAATTGCTGCATTTAAACCCAACAGGTTGGTCTGGGAAGAAATGTTGCGAATCAAGCCTAGAACCTCGTCGGTTTCTTTGGCGCGTTTTTGGGATTCTTGCGAAGACAGGGTTACTTTCCGGCTAAGAGCTGCAATTTCCTCCGCTTGCGCTGAAATTTGCTCACTGGTGCTGGCCAGGGCTGAAATGGAATCGGTTAGATTGGTGGCCATTTCCTTAAAGCTATCGTAGCGTTCAATCGATTCACTTATCACAATGCTGCCAATGACTTCGCCCTGATCATTGCGAATCGGGTTGGCCAGCGCAATATAAGGAAATCCCCGCACAGATTTGTCAATTTTATTGAAGAAACGTTTTTTTTCCGTAATCGCTTTATGTGTGGCGCTGCCGGGACGAATTGCGTCTCCGGCAATTACTTTTAGGTCAAGGCTTTTTGCCGGTTGATACAACAGATATTTTTCGCGGTCAGCAATGGTTACGCCATAGTCGGCAGGAATAAACTCATTAAGCTTCGCCATGACGTAAAGATATTTTTCCAATATATCCTGATCTGTTGCTTGCAATATAATTCCCCCTTATAAAATCTTGGATCCTATAGTCATGCCAAGAGGGAGATTGTCGATCATAAATGACCGACAATCTCCCCGTATCGATTGAACAGGCTGATTTACCAAAGGCCGAGAACTTTCCACCAAAGTCCGCCGACGCCGATCCAGATCACCATATTGACTACAGACGCACCGAAACCAAGTTTCCACCAGGTTCCCTGGTCCACATAACCGGAACCGAAGTAAATCGGTGCTGTACCGGTCGAATAGTGAGTAAGGCCGCCGCAAAGATTGGAAAGGAATGCCATGGACAGTGCGGCCAGAAATGGCGGTGCTCCAGCAGCTACGGCCACGGCGATAAATGCCGGGTACATGGCGGTGACGTGTGCGGTCAGGCTGGCGAAGCCATAATGTGCATACATGTAAACAACCAGCAGAATGGTCAGTGCAGGCACCCAGGCAATACCGCCCAAGCTGGTGCTGACTGTCTTGGCGAACCAAGGAATGAATCCGAGGGTGTTCAGGAATCCTGCCATTCCAACCAGGCCACCCATCCACATCAGTGTATCCCATGGTCCTTTGTCATCCAGAATGTCTTGCCATGTGAGCACTTCTGTGACCAGCATGACGCAGACTCCCATCAGAGCAACAAGCGTAGCGTTCATTTTTGTGAAACTGGAGGTGCTCCAGAGCAATAAGGCGCCAATAAATACGCCAAGCACGATTTTTTCTGCCGTGCTCATTGCCCCTCGTTTAGCCAGTTCACGAGTTGCCAGCTCTTTGGCTTCCGGTGTATGTTTCAATTCAGGTGGATAAATTTTGTAAAGGAAATAGGGCATGATAATCAATGCAACAAGTCCGGGAACCGAGGCTGCTAATGCCCAGAGGCCCCAACTGATGTCGATTTTTAAAACCTGTTTGGCGAGAACTGCTGCCAGGGGATTGGCAGCCATTGCCGTCATGAACATGGCGGAAGTGATGCAGTTGCCTTGAAATTGCGTAGCCATGAGATAAGCGCCGACGCGGCGGGCGGTCGGTCCGGGTTCAGAATCAAAAGCGGATCCCAAGCTGCGTACGATTGGATAAAGTACGCCGCCGCCACGCGCGGTATTTGATGGGGTGGCCGGTGCCAGAATCAAATCGCTGATACAGAGTACATAACCGAGTTTCAGTGTGCTGTCACCGATGGAACGCATCAACATGTAGGCGATCCGGCTGCCCAGGCCGGTCTTGATGAAGCTGCGGGCAAACAGAAAGGCGCAGACGATCAGCCAGATTGTGCCGTCGGCAAACGCAGATAGCGCTTGTGGAACAGTCAGTGTGTTGGTTAACGCACAGACCGTTATGCCGATTAATGCCATGGCGCCCATCGGTAGAGGATTGAGGATGATGCCGATAATCGTTGCGACGAAAATCGCCAGTAGGTGCCAGGCTTGCGGTTTAAGTCCGGCGGGAACGGGGATAAACCAGATGATGGCGCCGATCACTGTAACCAAGAGGAAGGATTGCCATTTTCCCATCCGAGTCACTCCTTCGATTTTATTTTAGACACTCATATAATTTTGATTGAGACATATGGCTATTGGTTTTGGCATCAACTTTTTCGGTTACCAACTGTACAGTGGAAATCAGTTTTTCCAAATTGACGCCTGTTTCGATATTCATGCCCGACAACATATTGACCAGATCTTCGGTTGCAGTATTGCCTGCTGCGCCTGGCGCAAACGGGCAGCCGCCCAGGCCGGCAATTGAAGTTTCGAATGTTGTGATCCCTGCCGTCAAGCCGGATAACGTGTTGGCAAGTCCCATGCCCCGGGTATCATGAATATGCAATGAAAAACTAATGGCGGGGAATTTCTGTCTTATTCCGGCAGAAAGCTGAAATACCCGATCGGGGGTGGCGACGCCGATCGTATCTGCCAGAACAATATTGCTAATTCCCAGTTGAACCACCTTTTCTGTTAACGTGTAAACGGATTCAATGGGCGTCCAGCCTTCAAATGGGCAGGCAAACGCGGTGGCAAGGTCAACCCGGACTTTCATGTCGGGCAGTGATTCGACGATTTTTGCCAGTTCAGCCAAGGATTCTTCATGGCTTCGATTGATGTTGGCCTTGTTGTGAGATGCTGAAACCGAGATGACGCAGGCTACTTCCCGGACGCCTGACTCCCAGGCCGATTGAGCGCCCTTGAGGTTGGGGACCAGGGCGCTGGCATTGATTTTGTCGCCGTATTTTCCAATAACCGTGCGACAGACTTCTGCCGCATCGGCCAGTTGCGGAATGGCCTTGGGTGAAACGAACGATGTAAGTTCGAAATCCTTCAATCCGGCAGCAACCAGGGAGTCGATAATTGCAATTTTGTCGCTGGTGGGGATAAAGGTGGCGACATTTTGAAAACCATCACGCGGGCCTACTTCATTGAGAGTAACCGCGGTTGGCATAGCCGTAAACATTTTAGATAACCCCTTCCTGTTTTAGGGTCTCGATTTCTTCTTTGGTTTTGCCGAGCAATGAGGTCAGGATCGCTTCATTGTGTTCGCCTAAACCGGGGGAGGCGGTGCGAATGGCGGTTTTCGTTTCGGAAAATTTGATGTGTGAACCGGTTAATTTGATCGGCCCGGCCTTCGGATGGACCGTATCCACAAACATTTCACGGGCGCCGCCGATGTGAGGGTCTGCTACGACCTGGTCAATGCCGTAGATCGGTGCTGCCGGGATGCCGACGGCGAGCAGTTCGTCGACGATTTCCTTGACGGTTTTCGTTTGGGTCCATTCTTCCACAATTTGTTTGACCACAACGTGATTTTTAACCCGGTCGCGGGTGCGGGCGAAGTCTGGGTGATCGACCAGTTCCGGGCGCCCGATGTGAGTGGCGAACAAAGACCAGAGTTTATCGTTGCCGCCGCCAATAATCACCAGATCATCCTTCGCCTGGAAAGAATCATAGGGGTACACGGATTCATAACGGTTGCCAATGCGTTGGGGCAATCGTCCTTCTACCAGATAGATCATGTTGATAATCTCAAGGCTGGCGACGGCTGAATCAACCAGCGCTACGTCGACCACCTGGCCGCGCCCGGTGTGTGAGCGGTTGTAGATAGCCGACAGGATGCCGATGGTGACAGAGAGACCACCCAAGACATCACCCATGGCGGTTCCGGAACGGGTGGGGGCACCGCCGGGCCAACCGGTCGTACTCATCAGGCCACTCATTGCCTGACTGATAATGTCATAGCCGGGGCGTTTGGAATAAGGTCCATATTGGCCAAAACCCGATACTGCAGCATAAATGATGCCAGGGTTGACTTCGCGCAGCACCTCATAGCCGAGACCGAGTTTCTCCATCGTGCCGGGCCGATAGTTTTCCAGTACAACATCAGCTTTTTGCACCAGTTCTTTAAAGATCTGTTTGCCTTTAGCCGACTTGAGGTTTAAACTGACGCCCTTTTTATTGCGGTTCAGATTCATGTAATATACGCTTTCTCCGTTAAGAAACGGGCCCATCTGGCGTTCGTCGGCGCCTTTACCGGTTTCTTCGATCTTGATGACATTTGCGCCCATGTCCGCCATCATCATGCTGGCAAACGGTCCGGCCAAAACGCGGGTCAGATCGAGTACGGTGATTCCTTCCAAAGCTCCGGTTCGTGACATAAAAATACTCCCCCTAATTATCATAATTTTTGAACCATTTCTTAATGATGCAATTTTTGTGCCAAATGGGTATAATCAGAATGACTGAAAATGCCAGGGCAGGGATGTGAGATGGTGTGAGCCGGATTGTATTGATTTCTCCGTTCAAGGATTTGGGGATTCTGGCCCGCGATGTGGCGGAAGAACTGGAAATTCCGCTTGAAATTTACGAGGGCGGCATGGAAACGGCAAAAATCGCGATTGATCGTTTGCGTGGTCCTGAAGTGGACGTTTTTATCAGCAGGGGCGGTACTTATAATTTTATTGCCGGGCATTACAAAGCGCCGGTAGTAAATATAACGACCGGGCTTTATGACATTATGGAATCCTGCGAAGAAGCCCGAAAGTTTTCTCGCAAGATCGTCTTGACTTCTTTTGGCAAGAGCTTTGTTGGCATCGGCCTGCTCGAAAAAGCAATGGATATTGATATTACGGAATTGATCTTTACTAGCTTGCAGGGATTGGAGCAACGGATCGTGGAGGCGGCAAACGAAGGCGGGTACTGCCTGGTGGGAGGCGGCCCGTCCGTGCAAATGGCGCGCAGCAATGGAATGCCGGCAGTTTTTCTCAAAGCCAGCCGTGACACGGTGCGGGAAGCTTTGCTTCAGGCTGTGGAAGTTGCGAAACTGCGTCGGGAGGAAAAGCGCAAGGCTTATAGGCTCAAAACCATTCTGGATAGCGTATACGACGGGATTGTGGCTGTAGATGACGCCGGTCAGCTGGAAATCATTAATCCGGCAGCGGAAAGAATGTTGGGAATCGAAGCGATTAAGGCCTTGGGCAGTGAAGTGAGTGCTGTGATTCCAAACAGTCGCTTGGCAGAAGTGCTCAAAACCGGCAAGGCCGAAATCGGGGAACTGCAGGAATTCGGTAATGTTCATATTGTTACCAATCGTGTGCCGATCAAAGCTGAAAATGAAATATTAGGCGCGGTGGCGACGTTTCAGGATGTGTCCCGTGTCATTCAAGTAGAACATCGTTTGCGCCGTGAGATGACCCAAAAGCGTTTCGTTTTCAAATATGAACTGGCTCATATATTGGGTCAGTCTGCGCCAATCAATGAGACAAAGGAAATGGCGAAAAAATGTGCATCGTCTGATTTGACGCTGCTCATTTATGGACCGACCGGCAGCGGCAAAGAAATGTTTGCCCAGGGCATTCATGCGGCGGGTAAACGGCGAAATTGCCCGTTTGTTGCGATTAACTGCGCTGCTTTGCCGCCGGCATTGCTGGAGAGTGAATTGTTTGGTTATGATGAGGGCGCATTTACCGGCGCCCGCAGAAAAGGTAAACTGGGATTGTTTGAACTGGCGCATGGCGGGACTGTGTTTCTTGATGAAATTGATGCTTTGCCGATTGAGTTACAGGGGCGATTGTTGCGGGTGCTGCAGGAGAAGGAAGTGCTGCGGGTAGGCGGTGACACTGTCATCCCAATTGATTTGCGGGTAATTGCCGCGACCAATAAAGTTCCGTCGGAATTGGTTGCGTCGAAAAAAATGCGGGAAGACCTTTATTTTAGACTGAATGTCTTATATTTGGAGATTCCCAGTTTGCAGGACCGAATTGATGATGTACCTTTGCTGTGCCGCCACTTTTTATCAACGCTGAAGGGCGCTGAAACTACCGTCGTAGAAGAAGTGATGCCGCTATTGGTGCAATACTCCTGGCCGGGAAATGTGCGTGAGTTGTATAATTTTTGTCAACGCTTGTCCTTTTATGCGGAAAGTTTTTTGCAACATAAAGACCCGGTAAAATTTATACGAAAAATAGCGCCGGATATGTTGAAGCCTTCAAATCTATCGGGTAATGCGCCCAAATTAAACGATAAGATTAAGGCGTATGAAACCGATTTAATCCAGAAAGCACTGCAGGAAGAAGGCAGTTTACGTAAAGCAGCTAAAAAATTAGGTATACCCAAATCAACTTTATTTCGGCGATTGAAAACCGAGTGAAATTGCCAAGAAGATTAAAAGAGTTGTCCCGAATATGAGACGACAATCTCGTATTCGGGACAACCCTTTTCGTTGCGCTATGATGTAAACTGTTTTCCAAGCGACTTGTTCAGGGCGCCTGTTCTGTTGCGCTGATCTTTGCCGCGGTATCCGGGTATACTTTGAACCAGGCTGCGTACATGACAGGCAGCACCAGCAACGTTAAAACCGTGGCGCCAAATAAACCGCCGGCAATCGCGATTGCCATCGGTCCCCAAAATGTGCTGGGCATAAGTGGAATCATTGCCAAGATTGCGGCGGCGGCTGTCAGCATGATGGGCCGGAAACGCAATACCGCCGAATCGATGATCGCCGTCCAGGGAGTTTGACCGTCAGCAATATGCCGTTCGATTTGATCAATCAGGATTACTGAATTGCGGATAATCATGCCGCCAAGTGCCAAAATACCCAGCTCTGCAACAAATCCGATTGGTTTGAATGTAATCAGCATCAGAACCGCAACGCCAATGATCCCCAGCGGTGCAGTCAGTAATGTCAACAACATTAACGAAACTCTCTGCAATTGCAGCATCAGCAGGATGACGATAACCAGTATCATGACCGGAACTGGTTTAAGCAGATAACCAATCGATGTTTTGCTGTTTTCGAGTGAGCCGCCAACATCAATGCGGTACCCGGGCGGCAATTTTTCCCGCAGGGGTGCGATTCCTTCAAACACTTTTTTGGTGGCGTCATTGCCGGTGATGCCATTACTGATTTCCGCCTGCACCGTGATTGTCGGTTTCAGATTACGGCGCCAAACGAGAGCTTGCTCGCTGTCATAACTGATATTGGCAATTTGACCGAGCGGTACGAATTTACCGGCGCCGATGTGCAGCGGCAGATCTTTAATCCGTGACAAGTCGTTGCGGTCCTGCGGGTCCATGCGGAAAACAATCGAGACGGTTTTGTCATTTTGCCGGAACTCGGCGATAGAAGCGCCGGAAAGTTGCATTTGCAGGCTGCTGGCCAGAGTCTGGTTGTCAATGCCCAGCATGCGGGCCTTGTCTTGGTCGACTGCCAGGTGCATGGTTTTGGCTTTTTCAATCCAATCGTAATTTACGTCGACCAGATAATCTTGCTTATTCATATAGTCGCCAATCGATTTGGCGATTTCTTTGGTTTTTTCATGATCAATGCCGCTGACTCTCAGCATTACCGGGTAGGCGGAGGGCGGGCCAGTCTGCAGGAGCTTGACATGGCTCTTGACTTCAGAAAACTTTTCGGCAAGGATTTTGTTGGTTTTTTCATTT
>CAYLSL010000039.1:15894-17324 GCA_964386615.1 uncultured Veillonellaceae bacterium | reverse complement strand
GATGCCAACGGCATTGTGCATGTCAGCGCCAAAGACCTTGGCACCGGCAAGGAACAAAAGATCACGATCACCTCGGCGTCGCAGGGCGGCGGACTGTCCAAAGAAGAAGTCGAACGGATGGTCAAGGAAGCGGAAGCCAATGCGGCTGAAGACAAAAAACGCCGCGAAGAAGTCGAAACCCGCAATAATGCCGACTCTCTCGTATATCAGGCCGAGAAGACACTCAAAGATTTTGAAGGAAAAGCCGACAAGGAGTTGGCCGGCAAAGTTCAGGCGGCGATCGACGTGTTGAAAGAAAGCCTGAAAGGCACAGATACGGACAAGATCAAAGCTGATACCGAAGCTTTGTCCAAGCCGCTCTATGAACTGACTTCTGCGGTTTACCAGCAGGCCGGCCCGCAGGAAGGTGCACCGGGACAAGCTGGTCCCAGCGGCGCCGCAGGCGGAGCAAAAACCGACGAGAAAGTCGTTGACGCCGAATACAAAGTGATGGACGACGAGAAAAAATAACCGCCTGAAGGAAACAGGCCGAATGAAATATAAGCGAGGGAGCAGTGTTGCGTAGTGCGGCGCTGCTTCCTTTCTGGAGTTGGTGAAGAAGTGGCGGACAAAAAAGATTATTATGAGCTGTTGGGCGTATCCCGCAATGCCAGCGACGATGAAATCAAAAAGGCATTTCGCAAGCTGGCCCGCCAATATCATCCCGATGTGAACCGGGATGATCCCAAGACAGCCGAAGCGAAGTTCAAGGAGATCAACGAAGCTTACGAAGTGCTCTCCAACCAGGAGAACCGGGCCAAGTACGATCAGTTCGGGCACGCTGCTTTTGACGGTGCGGCTGGTGGTGGAGCCGGCTTTGGCGGCGGTGGGATCAACGACATCTT
This sequence comes from uncultured Veillonellaceae bacterium, assembly GCA_964386615.1. Classification (GTDB taxonomy): domain Bacteria; phylum Bacillota; class Negativicutes; order UBA1444; family UBA1444; genus UBA1444. The sequence goes on along the minus strand of CAYLSL010000039.1, from coordinate 16,440 downwards.
TGACATGTTCTTCGGTGGCGGTTTTGGTGGTGGGCAGCGCAGACAGGGGCCGGAACGCGGCGCCGATTTGCGCTATGACATGGAGATCACGCTGGAGCAGGCTGCAACCGGCTATAACCAGGAAATAGAGATCCCCCGCACTGAGGACTGCACTGCCTGTCAAGGGACGGGAGCCGCTGCCGGCACCCATCCGGAAACCTGTCCGCAATGCGGCGGGTCCGGTCAGGCCCAGGTCGTACAAAATACACCGTTCGGGCGGATGGTCAACGTGACCACCTGCAGCCGTTGCCGCGGCGAAGGCAAGATCGTGCATACTCCCTGCGGTGAGTGCCGAGGTCGGGGCAAAGTACGTAAAAACCGCCGCATTCAGGTCACGATCCCGGCAGGGGCGGACAACGGGCTGCGACTGCGCATTTCACAGGGCGGTGAAGCCGGTACGCGCGGCGGCCCGCCGGGAGATCTTTATGTATATGTTTCAGTCAAGCGGCATAAGACTTTTGGCCGTGATGGCGATAATTTGATTTATGACCTGTCGATCAGTTTTGC
>CAYLSL010000039.1:8801-15794 GCA_964386615.1 uncultured Veillonellaceae bacterium | reverse complement strand
TTCGTCAAAAAAGTCAAGGAAGCGCTCGGCGGCTAACCCGAAGTGCGAAGGAGGCGAAAAAATGCAGGATAAGTGGGCGGAAATCAGCATCCATACGACACAGGAAGCTACGGAGGCGGTGGCGGCGGTATTTCATGAACTGGGCGCCGGCGGCGTTGTTATTGAGGATCCGGAGCTGATTCAGTCCTATCGTCGCTCAGGTAACTGGACCGACTGCATTTTTCCCGACGAGCCGGCAGTCGACTATGTGACGGTGGTTGGATATTTGCCGTCAGATGGCGAATTGCCCGGCAAATTGCGTATTCTGTCACAGCGGATTGATGAACTGGCCGGCCACTCCTTGGATAAAGGCCGTGGCACGATTCACTGGCGCGAAGTTCGTGAAACGGAATGGGCTGAATCCTGGAAACAATATTTTCATACGGCACGAATCGGTCGGCGATTTGTTGTTAAACCGTCCTGGGAGGATTACCAGCCGCAGCACGATGATATTGTGCTCGATCTGGATCCGGGAATGGCGTTCGGAACCGGTACGCACGGCACTACAATTCTATGCCTGGAGAGTCTGGAAAACTTGGTCGAACCAGGCATGACAGTGTTTGACATCGGGGCCGGTTCAGGGATTTTGTCGATCGCGGCAGCCAAACTTGGTGCTGCGATGGTCACGGCGGTGGAGTATGACAAAATGGCGACAGAGACAGCCGCACACAACGTGACAACAAATGGTGTGGCCGATAAGGTAAAGGTTTTACAAGGCAACCTGATGGACGAACTGACCGGACAGGCTGATATTATTGTCGCCAATCTGGTGGCTGACTTGATTCTGAAATTGGCGCCGGCAATTCCGGACCGTTTAAAAGCCGAAGGCTGCTTTTTAGCCAGTGGTATTATCAAGGACCGATTGGCTGATGTGACGGCCGCATTGCTGCAGCAGGGACTGCATGTGACCAAGGTCAATGAGGCTGGCGAATGGGCGGCTGTGATTGCCTGTCGCAGTCAGGCCTGAGATGCGACGGATTTTTATCGACGGTCCGCTGGGCGAGAGCATGACTGTCAGCGGCGAACTGGTCCGTCATATTGGGTTGTCGCTGCGGATGGCAGTCGGTGACCGGCTCGGCGTGGCCGACGTGGACGGGCAATGTGGGCAGGCGGAAATCGTCAGTATTTCAGCTGAAGCGGTCAGACTGCGACTGACTGAATTAACCGATTCACCGGAACCGCCGGTTGCCGTGTGGCTGGCCCAGTCGCTGCCCAAAGGTGACAAAATGGAGCTGATTGTGCAAAAGGCAGTGGAGTTGGGTGTACAGGGGATTTTACCGCTGCAAACCGCCCACTGCGTTGTCCGCTATGAACCAGCCAAGCAGACCGAGAAACTGCGCCGCTGGCAAAAAATTTCACAGGAAGCGGCGGGGCAATCGGGGCGTGGGATCGTGCCGGTCGTGGGCCCTTTTTTGACGTGGCAGCAATTGTTTGAGCGAATTACGCCGCAAACGCGGTTGCTGATTCTTTATGAAGGCGAAGGAACTCAGGGATTGCGCCGGATTCTGACCCAACAGCCCGACAAGGACTGGATTGTTGTCGTCGGTCCTGAAGGAGGCTTGTCGGAGGATGAAGTTCGTCGTGCCGAAGCCTGCGGTGCATTGCTTGCCGGACTGGGACCGCGGGTATTACGGGCCGAAACCGCCGGTTTAGCCGCGCTGTCGGCTATCATGTACCAATCCGGCGATCTGGGAGGAAGCTAATGCCAACGGTTGCGTTCATCACGCTTGGCTGCAAAGTGAATCAGACGGAGACCGAGGCAATGGCAGGACTGTTCCGAAAACGCGGTTATCTGGTGGTTGACGCTGCGGAACATGCAGACATTTATGTGATCAATACCTGTTCCGTGACGCACCTGGGCGAGCGGAAATCGCGCCAGATGGTGCGCAAGGCCACTCGGATCAACCCGGACGCCATCGTGGCGGTGACCGGTTGTTTTGCACAATTGTCACCGACAGAAGCAGCGGCCATTAGTGGTGTTGATGTGGTAATCGGCACCCAGGACCGGTTGCATATCGTGGACTACGTGGAACAGGCTTGTCAGCAGAAAAGACCGATCCAGGCTGTATCCGACATCATGGGCATGCATGAGTTCGAAGATATTCCGCTGCAGGATTCGCCGGGGCGTACCCGGGCATTCATGAAAATTCAAGACGGCTGCGATAATTACTGCTCTTATTGCATTATTCCTTATGCGCGGGGGCATTTGCGTTCGCGTCCACTCGCCAGTATCGCTGCCGAAACCCGTTTTTTGGCTGATGCTGGCTACCAAGAAATCGTATTGACCGGCATCAACCTGGGAACTTACGGACGGGACTTCGGCCGCTACACCTTAGTTGACGCCATTCGAACCGTGCTGGACGAACCACGGATTGCCAGAGTTCGGCTGAGTTCGACCGAATCGCTGGAAATCTCAACGGATCTGATCGGACTGATGGAGCAAGACCCGCGGATGTGCCCGCATCTGCATCTGCCGTTGCAGGCGGGTGACGATCCGATTCTGGCTGCCATGCGGCGGCCTTATACGACCAACGATTATGCTGAATTGCTTGTGCGGCTGCGTAGCCGCGTGCCCGATCTGGCGGTGACGACGGACATCATTGTCGGTTTCCCCGGTGAAACGGCTGACAGTTTTGCCCGCACGGTTGACTTTGCCCGTGCAATGCAGTTTGCCAAAATTCATGTATTCCCCTATTCCAAACGCATTGGTACGCCGGCTGCGACCTTTGCCGGTCAGGTTGGCGATGCGGAAAAGAAGCGCCGCGTGATGGAATTGATGCAGGTCAGTGAACAGGGCAGTCTTGCCTTTAGACAGCACATGCTTGGCAAAACCACATCAGTGTTGTTGGAAAAAGCTGTCGATGGCAGTGCCGAAGGACTGACGCCAAATTATCAGCGGGTTTTTGTTGTGGATAGTACTGCCGATCTGGTGGAAAATCAGGTGGTCCAAGTGGAACTGCTCCAGATTCAGGGTGAGGGATTTAGCGGTAGGTTGAAGAAATAACTTCGCCAGCCGCTTTTTTTTAGCAGGAAACCGGTAGGGGTTGGCAGAATTTTCTACAATAGATTAGTTTTATAAAATGAAATGAAAGCGGGGAGTGTCGATGCCGGAAGAGTGTATCTTTTGTAAAATAGCTGCAGGAGAGATTCCCGTTAAGCCAATTTATCAAGATGAGCAACTGATTGCCTTTGCTGATATCAATCCGGCGGCGCCGGTACATGCGCTGGTGATCCCGCGTAAACATCTGTCGTCATTGGCGGCGGTAACAGCTGAAGATCAGCAGATGCTGGGTCATGCGATGCTGACGCTGCCTAAAATAGCCGCATTGTTGGGAGTAGCGGCGGATGGATTCCGTGTCGTACTCAATACAGGAAAAAATGGTGGGCAGACAGTAATGCATTTGCATTGGCATATTTTGGGCGGTCGGTATATGGAGTGGCCGCCAGGCTAAACGAATTTTTGCGGTTGAAAGAATAGAACCGGATCAACCCATTTTTTATAGGGAAGGGAGTGTTTATTGTGGCACAAGATGTTCAATTGGTAATCTTCAAACTGGCGAATGAAGACTATGGTCTGCCGATTCAAAAGGTACAAGAGATTAACCGAATGGTACCGGTGACGAAACTGCCCCAGACGCCGGAGTTCATGGAAGGAATTATCAATCTGCGCGGCAGGGTCATTCCGGTGGTCGACTTGCGCAAACGTTTTGGCTTGGCTGTCAAACCACATGAAGATGACACCCGGATCATGATCATCGATATTGATGGACAAACGGTCGGGATCATTGTCGATGCGGTCAATGAAGTTGTACAGATGCCGGGGGCTTCGATCGAACCGCCGCCGCCGACATTTATTCTGGAAGCCCAATATATCGAAGGAATTGGCAAACTGGAAGATCGTTTGGTCATTTTGCTAAACATTGATCGGGTGATCACCAGCCAGGAAGCCATTCAACTGAAACAAGCCATTAAGTCGGCTTGATTTCTTGCCTGAATCAGAGGCAGACCCCATGGATTCGCCGGAAGCATCCTTGCTGGCTGCAGAAAATCAGTATCTGCGCGAGCAGATAAAAATATTGCAGTCGGAAATGGATGCGCGCATCAGTGCGGCAGATCAGGCTGCGAATCGTTTGCGTGCGTTTTTGTGGGAATTGATTGATACGCTGCCGGAGCGAATTTATGTCAAGGATGCAGCACGACGGTTTCTGCTGGTCAATAAAACCATGGCCGAGGCCTGGGACTTGGCGGCGGAGGAGTTTATCGGCAAGACGAACGACGATATTCATATCAATCCGGAATTGGCGGCAATGCTCGATGCAACTGACGGGGTTGTTCTGGAATCTTTAACGGAGCTGGTACTGCCGGACATGATGATGGAAGATCATCACGGACAGAAAAAGTGGCTTTCCCGAATAAAGCGGCCGATTCGCTCATTGGATGGACAGTCATGGAATGTTTTAGGGATCACAACCGACATTACTCAGATTAAAGAACATGAAATCGCGCTGCTCAATGCGCAGACGGAATTGCAGCAGCAATATCGGCAGTTGCAGCAGGCTTGGCGGCAGACAATTGATGTTTTGTCCAGTACGACTGAAGCGAAGGATCCCTACACAGCAGGTCATCAACGCCGCGTAGCCAAGCTTTCTGCAGCGATTGGCAAAGAAATGGGCTTTGATGAAGAAATGCAAACAATTTTGCTACTCGCTGGCGCGATCCATGATATCGGTAAAATCAATATTCCTGGCGAGATCCTCAGTAAACCCGGCAGATTAAACCCCATTGAACGTCGCCTGATTGAAACCCATTCCACCGCTGGTTATGATATTCTGAAATCCTTGCAGTTGCCCTGGCCGTTGGCCCAGATTGTTTTTCAGCATCATGAGCGGATGGATGGGAGCGGTTATCCACAGCGCTTGAACGGATCGGATATTTTGCCGGAAGCACGGGTAATTATGGTGGCAGATGTTGTTGAATCTATGATGTCGCATCGTCCTTACCGGATGGCGCTTGGACAAACTGCTGCGTTGGGTGAGATAAGCGCCGGACGAGGAACGCGTTATGATGAGCAGGTGGTAGAAGCTTGCCAGATACTATTCGATGAAAAACGGTTTGAGTTTTAAACATAAAATCCCGACAGGCAGAGCCTGTCGGGATTTTGCTTACTGAAGGCAGATCAGGCGGTGCTAAAGGTAAACCCCTGTTGGCGAAATACGATGACGCAGGCATCAACAATTGCTGGATCATAATGTGAACCTTTTAGGGAAATCAGTTCATTTAGGGCTGCTTCAACCGTCATTGCAACCCGATAGGGTCGGTGTGACAGCATGGCTTCCATGGAATCGGCGACTGCCAGGAATTTGGCCTCCGGTGAAATCTGTGTATCCTTAAGCCCCAGAGGGTATCCCGAGCCGTCCAGTCGTTCATGGTGCTGCAAAACAGCAGTGACCAGTGCTTTGGGGAGGCCTGCGGCACGCAGGATTTCTACTCCTTCGCTGACATGCAGTTTGACCAGGTCGTGTTCAATTGGCGACAACAAAGCCGGTTTGCTGAGTATTTCACCGGGAATAGCTATTTTTCCGACATCATGCAGGGCAGCGGCGGTGCAGAGCAGATCGATCTTCTCGTTGGATAGGCCCATCTGCCTGCCAAGTGCAGCTGCCAGTTCGGTTGTTTTGCGTGAATGTCCGGCGGCATAAGGATCGTGTTTTTCAGTGATTGCCGCCAGGGTTTGAATGGCCTGAGCCGAAGAGGTTTTCAATTCCAAAAGGGTTTGTTGCGTTTGCAGCATAAGACTGTCATTGCGTTGCAATAGACGGGACAGGCTGTAAGCCGAGCCAAGCAGAAGCGTGATAAATAAACCGGCAATGCTATAATAGCGAATTTTTCGCTGTTCAACTTGGGCCAGTGCGTGTTCCTCTGTCACGCCGACCGTTACAATCAGCGGATACAGGGGTAACTTGCGATAAGAAATCAGGCGTTCCTGGGATGAGACAATTCCTGGGCTGGCGTAACTGCCAACCGGTTGCTGCGGCAATAGTCGAAAAAGCTGGGATCCGGCGACAGACTGGCCGACTTCCCGGCTTTGATTAAAATACCGGGCTCGTATAATACCGTCCACACCGATTAACGATACGCCGTGACTAGGTCCCAGTTCCAAGCCTTCATAGAAGGAGGAAAAATAATCCGGGGCAACAGCGGCGACAACGACGCCGGCAAATGAGCCGTCTGGGTTATTCATACGCCGGGTTAAATGGATTGAAACTTTGCCGGTGGAACGACCTTGAATCGGTTTACCGATGTAGAGATCATCCAGCTTGCTCGTCTGATGGATTGCAATGTGGGGCATGTCGGCAATGTTAATTGAATTTAATACAGGTTCACTACTGGCGATCGTATATCCTTGGGCGTCGACTAGGCCGACAATCTGAAAAATGGGTCGTTGACGCAGTACTTTCAACATTGACTGGATATCTTCCGTAACCCGGTAATCTTTCTCATAATGGGATTTGAGAAATAGCAGCATTGTATCAATGCTCGCCAAGCTGCGTGACACATCTTGTTCAAACGCACGGCAAAGAATCGCATTTTCGCGCTGCACATCAGCCCGGGCCTCACCTCGTTCGACCTGTACGCGGTCAAAGGCGATATAACCGGTAATACAACTCAGGAAAAACGCTACGAGCCAGATGCAGACAACGGGAGATAGATAACGTTTCACACGAATCCTCCTACCATGTTACAGGCGCATATCCTCGCAAAAACTATTTGCTAATTACGTTCAGCTCCAAACAGAAAAATCCTGCTTTCGCAAATCATACCCTGACATAATAAAAAACCTCCGGTTTGCACCGGAGGTTGGACAGAGGAGGGGAGTAGGTAGCGGGTTATGGGTCACGAATAGCAGCTTTGTTAAAAATTGGGACCGTTACCAGGGCCCCGACCGCCGCCCAT
>CAYLSL010000039.1:0-8701 GCA_964386615.1 uncultured Veillonellaceae bacterium | reverse complement strand
GGACCGCCCATTCCGGGACCATGACCGGCGAATCCATTTTCAAAGCCATCATTGATTCGTTTCTGCATCCACTCGATTTTGGCATCTGCTTGTGATTGGGTGATTTGTCCGGCTGTTACCAACCGGGCCAGGTTTTCTTTCTGAATAACGAGGTGTTGTTCGGCCATTTTTTTCATATCCGCTTTCTGTTCGTCAGTCAGGGGACGGTTCAGGCGAGCGCCGGGAGCGACCAGATTGTTTTTCATTTTGAAAGAATGGGCGCTATCCATCATTTTAAGTTTAGCGTCAGCTTGCTCTTGAGTCAGATAGCCGGTTTTCACCATCAGTTGAACCTGTTCTTTTTTCAATTGGAAGCTTTTTTCCTGTAATGCTTTCCATTCGGCTTGTTGCGATTCGCTTAACTGCTGCGCCTGAATCGCCATCGGTCCTGCACCTATGCCGCCGCCCATGCGAAGGCCGCCTCCCATCATTCCCATTCCCATCGGAGAGGCCATCGTAACTCCAGCAACTGTAAGTGCCAAGACAGCTGCGCCGGCAATAATCATCGCTTTTTTGTTCATTTTAAATTGCTCCTTTCAATTTTTCGCGGCTGGCGCCGCTCTCTATATTTATTATAGGAACATAGTATTACGAAATGGTGTCAAAATTGTGACATAATTGTGAAATCGTTCCCGATGTTTTGCAGGAAAATACCAACATATGCTGAATAAGAAACATATATATCCATTTCACTGCAATTATTCTCACTGTGGCACGCTTTTCTATATGTTGAAACGGCTTGTTGCAGCAAAGGTGGAGGTTGGCATGAATACCTCGATTCGTCGTATTTCTGTGCGCAATTTAAAACCGGGCATGGTAGTGGCCAATGCAATTTTGTCAGACAGAAATGCATTGTTGGTGGCGGAAAAGACGCAGCTGACACAGCCGATCATTGACCGGATCAATGAAAGCGGCGTAGCGTTTGCTGACATTCTTATTGTCTTTGAGTCGGAATATGCCAGTGAATTTGCGGCGGAACAGCAGAAACTGGTTAAACAGCATGCGCAAATGACGAAGAAAATCAAAGACAGCTTCGAGCGCATCCGGTTGACCAATTCGTTGCCCTCCGATGAATTTGTCGATATTGCCAAAGATATTTCGCGCACCATGGTCAATACGCCAAGCATCCTTACAACGCTGCAGACGGTTAAAGTGATGGATGATTATACCTATACCCACAGTGTCAATGTAGGAGTATTGGCCGGCTTGATTGGTAAATGGGTCAATTATCCCGACGTGCCGCTGCTGATTTTGGCAGGCATGCTGCACGACGTCGGCAAAACGAAAATTCCGCTGGAAATCCTCAATAAGCCGACCAGACTGTCGACAGACGAACTGCAGATGATGCAGAAACATGCAGAACTGGGTTATTATCTGACCGAAAATGATGAAGCCTATTCCCAGGCGATTCGGCAAGGCATCCTCTACCACCATGAACGGTTGGATGGAACCGGATACCCAATCGGCCTCAGTGGGAATGATATTCCCTATTTTGCCCGGATTTTGGCGGTAGCCGATATGTTTGACGCCATGACGTCAGACCGTGTATATCGGAATGCGCTTACGCCGTTTGATGTTTTGGAAGAGATTTTTAAGGAAATGTTCACCAAGCTTGATCCGGGAATCTGTTTCGTATTCCGCCAACGGATCAAGGAATTGCTTGTTGGCAGTTCGGTGATTCTGAGCAACGGAGCCAATGCGCGGGTGGTATTTATCGATGGCGAAGATCATTTTAAACCGGTATTGCAAGATGATTTCGGGCGTTGTTTTTCGCCGGAAATGTCACAGCTTCGGATCACTGAGTTTACCTATTAAGTGTAATAATGTGAATGGGAGAGCGGGAGAATATGTCGACCAGCCCCCAATCGGTATGCCCGGGAATCAGTGAATTGGATAAGATCGCCTGTAAGCTTGATGCTGTGCTTTCCAGTATGGCTGATGGCTTTTTTATCATTGCAGACGACTGGAAAGTAACTTATGCCAATCGTGTTGTATTATCCTATCCGGCAGCAGGCGACATTGTCGGCAAAAATATTTTGCATCAGTATTCTCGAATACGACCCTTGTTGAAAGGATTGCTGAAAGCCCGGAAATCCAAAGTTCCTGTTCGTTGCGATGCGTTTATTGATTTTGCTGGAATTTGGCTGGAATTGAACATTCACCCGTTACCGGGAGCAGAATTGGCAGTTTATGCCCGCGATGTAACGCAGGAGAAACAAAATCAGCTTGCGTTGCAGGAAAAGTTCCACAGTGCCTTCAACTCCGGGTCGGTTTTAATGGCGATCAGTACGATTGACGATGGCCGCTATCTGGCCGTAAACGATTGTTTTTTAGAAACTCTGGGATATCAGCGCCAGGAAGTGATTGGCAAAACGGCGCGAGAATTGGGGATATTTGCAAACTACGAAGACCGTGCGCGACTTTATGAATTGTTCAATAGCTTGGGACGCATTGTGAATTTTTCCATCGATGTGCGGGATCGTGAGGGAAAAATCCACACAGGGTTATTTTCAGTGGAAATGATTCGCAATCAAAATGAACCATGTTGGCTAACCTCCCTGATTGATATCACACGGGAAAAACGGTTGCAGGAAACACTGGAAGCCGCCAATCAGGCGCTGCAGCGAAAGGCCGATTTGGATGGCCTTACAGGAATCTATAATCACGCATATCTGATGAATTCAATGGACAAAGAAATTGACCGGGCCAAGCGTTATGGAACGGCACTTTCGATTGTGATGATCGATATTGATAACTTTAAAACGTTTAATGATACGCATGGACATCTGGTCGGCGACCAAGTATTAAAAAGCGTAGCCGAGTACTTGCTTGACAGCCTGCGTAGCATCGATGTAACAGGGCGTTATGGCGGCGAGGAATTTATGCTGATACTGCCCAATACAACAAGGATCGGGGCGCTCGATGTGGCGGAGCGCATCAGGCAGGGCATTGCATCTTCAGGTTTTACCTTACGAGAGCTTCGTATCAGCGTAAGCGCCGGGGTGGCTGAATTCAACGGACAAACAAAAGACGCACTGATCCAGTCAGCTGACTATAATATGTATAAAGCCAAACGCAAGGGGAAAAACCGGGTTGAAGGGTAGAAAAATGTGAAATGGGACATAAAACCCAGTTGAGAATAGGACCAGGGCATTGAAAAAATAAGACCGGAAGCCGATGGCGCAACGGCCGTCAGCAGTTAGAATAATGATAGGAGAAGACTGCGCCCGTAATTGGGCTGCGGGAGGGGTCATTATGAAAACGCTGATGCAAATACTGCGTTGCCGTAAAGGTGCTGTAGTCGTACTCATGGCCGCTGCCGTGGTCGGCTTGACAGGTATGGCCGCCTTGGCCGTTGATGCAGGCATGCTATATCTCAATCGTTATCAACTGGCTAATGCAGCAGATGCAGCGGCTTTGGCAGGAGCGCAGGAACTGCCTGGACGACCGGAACAGGCAGTGTCAACGGCATCGAGTATTGCGGCTGCCAATAGCAAACCTGGACCGACCCCGGACAATGTGCAACCGGTTTTGTCAAAGAATAATACGGCAATTACAGTGACGATAAACCGGAATGTGCCGTTGTTTTTTGCCAGAGTTTTGGGATTGAATTCTTCAATGGTTTCGGCAACGGCAACGGCTGAGGTCAAGACCTATACGGGCGGGACAAATGGCATCGTTCCTTTTGGCATTGTCAAGCAAAACTTTGTTTTCGGTCAGACCTATCAACTGAAACTCGGCGGCGGTGACGGGTACAATGGGAATTTTCAGGCGTTGGCCCTCGGTGGTAGCGGAGCTTCCACGTATACCAACAATATTAAGTATGGTTATAAGGGAACTTTTAAAATTGGCGACTGGATCCTTACCGAGACCGGCAACATGTCCGGGCCGACCGCTTCGGGCGTATCTTACCGCATCGGCTTGGACCCTGCGTCAACATTCAACAATGTGTCGGCGAATTCCAGCCGGATTATCATCGTGCCGGTTCTGGAGTCGTTGTTGGTGGATGGGCGCAGCGATGTGCTGGTCGTTGGATTTGCCGCGTTTTTTCTTGAAGGTAGCGGCGGTGGTGGCAACAATAGTTATGTATATGGAAAATTCCGCGAAATGGTTGTTCCTGGCGAGTCCAATAACGCAGCGACGTATTATGGCTTGTCAGTAGTTACTTTGACTAAATAAGGGGTGATCCGCCAAAGAAATAGTATTGCGCCTTTAAGCTTTCTGCATGGTGAGATGCTGTCGATTGAATCGAGGGCATCTCTTTTCTCTTTTTTAGGGTTATGAATAATGTAGTTAATAAATATTGTTGATTGTGGTAAAATGAATTTGAAGAAAGCTTGCTGTCTGAGGATTCATTTTTCAAAACAGCAACAAGGAAAGAAAGAAGGATATCCTATGAAAACAAAACTTACAGAATTATTGGGGATTCAGTATCCGATCATTCAGGGCGCTATGGCTTGGGTTTCGGAAGCAAATCTTACGGCGGCGGTTTCGAATGCCGGCGGTGCTGGGGTAATTGCAACCGGCGGTCGTACGACGGAGTGGACTCGCGAAGAGATCCGAAAAACAAAAACCCTTACGGATAAACCCTTTGGCGTCAATGTGATGTTGATGGCGCCTAATCGGGATGAAATTGTCAAGGTGATTTGCGAAGAAAAGGTTGCCTTTGTAACATTGGGGGCAGGCAATCCGGTAGTGTATTTTGATGTTCTGCATCAAGCAGGGATCAAAGTAATCCCGGTCATTCCCAGTCTGAAACTGGCCAAACGGGTAGAAGCTGCCGGAGCTGATGCCATCATTATTGAAGGAATGGAGGCAGGCGGCCATATCGGTTCCTTAACGACGATGGCTTTAATGACCAATGTGATTCCGGAAGTGTCATTGCCGGTTATTGCCGCCGGCGGTATTGTCGACGGTCGGGGAATGGCGGCGGCTTTGTTGATGGGGGCTGCCGGTGTACAAATGGGTTCAAGGTTTTTGCTGACCAACGAATGTGGCTTGCATACTAATGCGAAAGCACGCATCCTTGCGGCGACGGATACGGAATCGGTAGCGACAGGGGTTTCACGTGGTCATGCAGTGCGTGGACTAAAAAACAAGTTTACCGACAAATTCCTGGCGCTGGAAGTACAGGGCGCGCCACAGGCTGAACTGGACACATTGGCTACAGGCACCAACCGTTTGGCGGCTGTGGACGGTGATGTTGAAAATGGACTGGTACAGGTGGGGCAAAGCCTGGTTCCCCTAAAAGAAGTCAAGCCGGTGCGTGACGTGATTCAGGGAATCATAACCGAAGCCGGAGATAAACTGGCAAATGCCGCAAAAATTCTGGCTTGACTTGTAGAATAAGTGACCGGTGATCGGGGAACCGTGCCTTGAAGGTACGGTTCCTTTCTATTTTGCGATGAATTATTACTTCATTATTGAAGATAAATTTTTCTATCCATCATATAATTGGCAGGAATTTTAATTATAAAAGTAAAATAAATAACAAAAAAGAAACGAACACAATATTACACTGCAGTAAGGGAGCTGGATGGGTGCGTAAGGTTGTCTTTGGGATGCTGTTGTTGACATGTGTGTATTTTGTAGGCCAAAATTTCTCACTGGAACGCGTTCTGGCAAATGAACAAGTGAGTTCGGCAGTAGAGTGGGTGAATACGTTAGGGCGGAAACCGGAAGATCCAGCCTATCTGACACTAAACTATCGCTTGCGGCGGTTATATTTTTCATTGACAGCCGGTGAAAAGAAAAATCCGGTCGTGTTCTTTGGTGACAGCATCACATTTGGCGCGGACTGGCAACGGCTGTTCCCTGACGTACCAGTCGTAAACCGAGGAATTAGCGGTGACACAACACTCGGCCTGCTGAATCGGCAGGATGAAATCATTGCGTTGCGCCCTCGCCAGATCTTTTTGATGATTGGCACCAATGATTTGTGTTTTTATCGACCACCCGACAAGGTTCTGGTCAATTATGACCGGATTTTGCAGCGCTTCCGCACTGAATTGCCGGATACTCCGGTATACGTGCAGAGCATTCTGCCATTTAATGACCAGCTTTTTCCGGCCAATGGGTTGCGCAAGAACCAGAATATCCGTGAGTTGAACAAGGGGATTAAACAACTGGCGCAAAAACATGGCTATGCGTATCTTGATCTGACCGCTTCGTTTACCGGCGCAGATGGTCGACTGCTGCCACAATACACCTATGATGGATTGCACCTGAATGATGATGCTTACCTGGTCTGGCAAAAACAAATCGATAGTTTTGTGGCGAAAGAGACGGCGCGGCGTTGAATTGGCCCGACAAAACAATGTATAATAACTTGAAGGATGCCCTGCAGACTGTTGCGGGGCATTTCTGTTGCAGTGATATCTGGCAGGATTATTGGCTGCCAGACAGAATTAATATCAAAGTGAATAGGATACAATATTTGTCCGTGAAGGAGGATCTCGTCCATGCAGACAAACCTGCTTGAACTTCAGAAAACCCTGCAAAGTTATGGTGTGCTGATCAGCTTCTCAGGTCGCTTTTCTCAGGAGATCATCGAAGAACTGGGGGATGCGGTGAAAAAGTACCTGGAAACCGAATCGATTTCCCAGACGGAGACGTATAATGTGTTTTCCGTGTTTATCGAGCAGACGCAGAACATCAAAAATTATTGTGGACAAAAAGCAGCCAGCCCTTATCTGGACCGGATTGCAAACTCCGGAATCGTGGCAATCGGCAAGACGGAGCAGGGGCATTATATTTCAGCCGGCAATCTGATCGAATGCGCGGATGCACCGAAATTCGCCGCGCAGCTCGACATGATCGTGGCGATGGACAAACCGGCTTTAAAACAATATTATAAACAGCAGTTAAAGGCAGACATTCCGCCCGGCAGCAACAGCGCCGGTCTTGGTTTGATTGATATGGCGAGAAAAGCCAGTCGTCCTCTGGAATATTCGATCCAAAAAATCGATGAGGCAGTTTGCTTTTTCACGCTGAAAGCATACGTCTAGGAGGAAATATGCAAGCTTTAGTCATTGAACAGACAAAATCGACGCCGGCGATTCATTTTGATCCGGTCAATAACCATCTGAGCATTAAAGGGCAATCCTATCCGGAAAACTCCTTTAAATTTTATGAACCGGTGTTTATCTGGCTGGATGAATATCTGGCCCAGATTGAACAGCAGGTTACGGTGCAGATTTATTTCCACATGCCTTACATCAATACCAGCAGTTCGAAGTGTCTGATGATGCTGCTGGAAAAATTGGAGGGTGCATACCGGAAAGGGAAGCAGGTCGGCGTGCTCTGGTATTATGATCCGGAAAATGAGACAGCGATGGAATGCGCCGAAGATTTCAAGGAAGACATGACGTTGCCGTTTGAATTGCGCCCGCTGGAAGAAGCCGGCCTATGAATTCGCGGGGGCTGATGTACGATAAAGGAACCATGAAAGTGGTCGTACTGGCCTGTGTGGTTATCGTGTTTTCGGTTGTATTGACCGGGGTTGGCAGTTATTGGATCACTCAGGGTGAAGTGGTGGACAAACTGAAAACCCGGGACATGGTTTATATCATTTCCTCAATTGCCGCTAAAATTGACGGACGGCTGGAGCGAGCCAAGGAAGCAGCTGTGATGCTGGCGGAAGACCCGGCTGCGGTTGCCTGGGTCGCCGGAGCGGAAAACGACGAACGGCTGGGGCGGTACGTCAAGGATAAAATCACGAAAATTGCCGGCAACCACGACTACTCCAATGCCTTTGTCGTCAGCGCGATTACCCAAAACTACTGGGCCGAAGGGTCGCGCCTGATTGATGTCATGTCGGACATCGATCCGGATGACAGCTGGTTTTTTGACACGTTAAAGGCTGGCCGCCCGGTCGAACTGAACATCGATTCCAATAAGGAGCGCGGCGGCACTTTTGTGTTTGTTAATGCCCTGATGGGGGATCGAAACAAGCCTATCGCAGTTGTCGGTGTAGGACTCAATCTGAAGGAAATTGCCCAGGAATTTCAGGGCTATAAGATTGGAACGCGCAGTCAGTTGTGGTTGGCGGACGGACAGGGGAAAATCCATCTGTCGGAAGATGTGGAACATATTGGTTTATATCTGAATGATTTTGTTCCCCCCGCCTTGTCGGAACGGATCGTGAAGGATGCGGGCAGCGCCGCGGCGAAACCGACGGTGGTCGAATATGTGGACAGGCGCGGTGAAACGGTGGATTTGATTTACCTGTCGATGAAATCGACCGATTGGAAACTGGTTTTTCAAATGCCGCGAGAAGAAAGCATCGCGATTCTGAATAACATCCGGTTGCACACGCTGATTGCCGGCACGGTTTCATTAATCGTCATCGTATTTATCTTTTTCTTCATTTCCACCCGGATTGCCAATCCATTGAAGCGTGCGATAGCTTTGGGCCAGGAACTGGAAAAGCAGGTGGCGGCGCGTACGCTGGAATTGGAACAAAAAAATGTAAAAATCATGGACAGCATTGACTATGCCCAGCGTCTGCAGGAATCGATATTACCGGCACAGACCGATCTAGCGGCAATGTTTGCTGATTACTTCGTTTTCTGGCAACCGCGCGACCAAGTCGGCGGCGACTTTTACTGGATCCGGCGAATCGATGAGAACCGTGGACTGATTGCTGTCATCGATTGCACGG
>CAYLSL010000038.1:0-17638 GCA_964386615.1 uncultured Veillonellaceae bacterium | reverse complement strand
TAATCGCCTCTACCGGGCAGGTCATGACACATGACTGACAGCCCATACACTCGGCAGCATCGCCAGTCACTTCCGCCTTGGCGCCAACCATTCCCAGGATTTGCGCTGGGCAGCCCTGCGTGCATTGGGCACAGCCGATACATTTTTCGTCATCGATCGCAACCATGAACATTTTGTCTCACCTCTTTCCCCTTGCAAATTGATCTGTCATTTCAACATTGCAGTTATCAGTCTTTGTGAAAAAACGCACACACAAACCGATAAGAATTGCTTATATCTTCAGTTAATTTTACGCCTTAAATCATTATTAGTAAAATTCTAAAAATTAATAAGATGTATCAGTAAAACTAATGGCAGCATCGGATGATGCTGCCATTAGTTTTATCCGTTAACATGTTCCAGGATACTTACCTGCTCTAAAAAGAATGCGCAAAATCTATTTACAGTTTTGGTTTGAAATTTTGCTTTATTTCGTAACAACCAAAAGTTTCGATCGATCGTGCCTTCGCAGATGGGAACCACACTGATCTCACGCCGCCTGATCTCATCCTGCACCGCCAACCGCGACATAATCCCCAGTCCAGCCCCGGCCATGACAGCGCTTTTGATCGCCTCCGTACTGCTGAAACTCATAATGACATTCAATGCGGTGGGAGAATAATCATGACGAACCAAGAAATTTTCAAACACCCTGCGGGTTCCCGAGTCGGTTTCGCGCAACACCCAATGTTGATTCAACAATTCCCCCATTGAAACAGGCGCTTCTTCTGCACCACAACCTGGAGACTGCCTGATAATAACCAAGTCATCGCCGCGAAAACAGGTTCCTTCCAGATCAGCCACCGGTTTGTAAAGTCCTTCAACAAATCCAACATCAGCCACCCCTTCGCTGGTTTTGCCAATCACCCGTTCCGTATTTTCGATATCCATGGAAATGATGACATTAGGGTAAAGCCGATTAAACTGCACCAAAATTTTCGGCAACAGGTATTCGCCAATCGTCATGCTGGCGGAGATCGCCAAGCGACCAACCACCAGATCGAGTTGCCCGGACATGGTGTCCCGCGCTTCCTGATAAAGCCGCTCAAGACTCACGGCATAGGGATAAAGAGCCCGTCCCGCCTCTGTCAGGCAAATGCGGCGGTGCAAACGATCAAACAATTTGGCACCGAAAAAGACCTCCAGCGCTTGAATATGCTGACTCACTGACGACTGTGTCATGTGAAGTTCCTGCGCCGCCAGAGAAAAACTTTTTTTCTCTACGACTGTTTTAAAGATTTGAAGTTGAACGTCAAGCATGATTTCTCACTTTCTTGTTGTTCTAAAAACAACTTCATTTTTTGCTGCATCTTGCCACTCAGATATTTCGATTAAACAGCAAAATATTCCTTTATTCCGTAGTCACTCAACCGATAGCTCCGCAACATGTTATCCACCTGCTAATCCAGCCCAGCTGTGATATAATCGGCACTGTAGGAGGTGCATCTCTTTTGTCAATCTACCTGGATAATGCAGCCACGTCCTGGCCCAAATGCCCACAAGTGATTGCCGCTATGCAGGAATACCTCTGCGAATGCGGCGGCAGCCCCGGGCGAGCCGGACATGGAAAATCACTGACATCTTCCCGTATGGTTTATGATACACGCGATCAGCTGGCCGCGTTGTTCAACGTCGCATCGACCGACCGGCTCATATTTGCCAAAAATGCCACTGAAGCGTTGAACATGATCCTGTTCGGCTTTTTGAATCCCGGAGATCATGTCGTGACAAGCAGTATGGAGCATAACGCGGTGATGCGGCCATTGCGCCAGTTGGAGCGTGGCGGCGTCACTCTGTCAATCGCCGCCTGCGACAGTCAGGGCCGGCTCGATCCCGACTCGCTGCGCCAGCTGATGACGCCAAAAACCCGCTTGCTTCTCATTAATCATGCTTCAAACGTAACAGGAACCATCCAACCGATTGCAGAAATCGGTGCATTGGCCCGAGAGACCGGGGTTCGTTTTGCAGTGGATGCGGCCCAGACGGCCGGTGTCTGTCCGCTTGATATGCAGCAACACGGCATTGATTTTCTCGCATTCACCGGGCACAAAAGCCTGGGTGGACCGCAGGGAACCGGCGGCCTTGCACTAGGGAGCGGCGTAGACTTGCGCCCATTGATCTACGGTGGTACCGGCAGCGCTTCCGAGTCGGAGCTGCAACCGGATTTTTTGCCGGACAAACTGGAAAGCGGCACCCTGAATGCAATCGGCTTGGCCGGACTGGGCGCTGCGCTAAACGATCTGACCGCCTTCGGCATCGATAAGGTATTGCCGCATGAACAGAAGTTATTGCAACGTTTCCGCAGCGGCTTGAACAAGCTGCCGCACATCGAGGTCTACGGCCCTGCCGATCCGACTGATTCGGTCGGTGTGCTTTCGCTCAACATCACCGGCATCTCCTGCGATGATGTCGGGATCCGCTTGGAACAACAATTCGGCATCTTCACCCGTACCGGCCTGCATTGCGCTCCCGCCGCCCATCGCAGCATCGGCACAATCGATAAAGGAACCGTTCGTTTTAGTGTGAGCCGCTTCACAACAGAAGCGGAAATCGATGCGGCGCTGGCGGCGCTTGAGAGCATCGCACGCGACAATAAATAACAGCACTGCTTAACTGCTTGTAACGCAAAAGCCTCCCGAAACAGCTGTTTATAGCTGATTTCGGGAGGCTTATCATTTCAACTTGCTTTTCGGCAAGTCGTTACTGCTTTTGGCTTTGCGCCACAGCCTGCATCGCAATCTTGGCCGCTTGCAGCGTCTTTTCAATATCGGCGTCACTATGGGCAGCCGACATGAACCCGGCTTCGAACTGGGACGGCGCCAGATAGACGCCCTGTTCGAGCATCGTATGGAACCAGACTTTGAAGGCAGCCTGGTCCGACGTAGCGGCGCTGGCGTAATCGGTCACCGGACTAGCGTTGAAGAACAGGCCGAACATGCTGCCCAGCTGATGCGACTGAATTGCCACGCCGGCCGCTTTGGCCGCAGCGGCGATACCTTCGCACAATGCTTTGGTCTTGGCCGCCAACTGCGGGTAAAAATCAGGAGTCGCCATGATTTCGCCGAGTGTCGCCAATCCCGCCGTCATTGCCAGCGGATTACCGGACAAGGTCCCTGCCTGATAGACTGGCCCAGCCGGCGAGATGCAGCTCATGATGTCCTGTCGTCCGCCGTAAGCGCCGACCGGCAGGCCGCCGCCGATCACCTTGCCCAGACAGACCAGGTCCGGCTGGATGCCGAAGTGGGCCTGCGCCCCGCCGAGCGCGACCCGGAAACCCGACATCACTTCGTCAAAGATCAGCAGAATTCCGTAGTGGGCAGTCAATTCCCGCACTTTGTCCAGATAGCCGTCCTGCGGCAAAACCATGCCCATGTTGCCGGGCACCGGTTCGATGATGACCGCGGCGATCAGTTCGCCCTGCTGCACGAACAGTTCTTCCATCGCTGCAATATCGTTGAACGGCAGCGTGAGCGAAGTATGCGCGACTGAAGTCGGTACGCCGGGGCTATCCGGCACGCCAAACGTGGCGGCGCCGGAACCAGCCTTGACCAACAGGCTGTCGTGATGCCCGTGATAACAGCCGTCAAACTTGACGATCCGGTCCCGTTTGGTGAAGGCCCGGGCCAGCCGCAGCGCGCTCATCGTCGCTTCGGTTCCCGAATTGACCATCCGCACCAGTTCCATGGCCGGCACGGCCTGACGGACCTTTTGGGCCAATGCGGTTTCCAGCAGCGTCGGTGCGCCATAGCTGGTTCCCCGCAGCAAGGCCGCCTGCAAGGCAGCAGTCACTTTCGGGTGGGCATGCCCGAGGACCATCGGCCCCCAGGAACCGACGTAATCGATGTATTCATTGCCGTCGATATCGACGATCCGGCTGCCGGAGGCACTGGCGATGAACGGCGGCGTGCCGCCGACCCCGCGGTAAGAGCGGACCGGGCTGTTTACGCCGCCCGGCATGTACTGTTTCGCTTCGGCAAACGCCGCTGCGGATTTATCCAGATTCAAAGCCATGATTCCCAGCTCCCTCCCTGCTTGGTTAACGCAGCCACGCGGCGGCGTCCAACGCATGATAGGTGATGATGATATCTGCGCCGGCCCGTTTGATACCGGTGAGGATTTCCAGCGTGGTCCGCTGCTCCTCCATCCAGCCGTTGGCCGCCGCTGCCTTGACCATCGCATATTCGCCGCTGACATTGTAAGCAGCCACCGGCAATTCAAAACCTTCGCGCACTTTGTTGATCACATCCATGTAAGCCATTGCCGGTTTGACCATGATGATGTCGGCCCCTTCGGAAACATCGAGGTCGACTTCCTTCAGCGCTTCCCGCACATTGGCCGGATCCATCTGATAGGCGCGGCGGTCGCCGAACTTCGGCGCCGAATCGGCCGCTTCACGGAATGGTCCGTAAAAAGCCGAGGCATACTTGGCGGAATAAGCCATGATCGACCGTTGGGCAAACCCTTCGATGTCGAGCGCTTCCCGGATGGCAGCCACCCGGCCGTCCATCATGTCCGACGGTGCAATCACATCAGCGCCGGCTTTGGCCTGGCTGACCGCCACCCGCGCCAACAGATCCAACGTCGGGTCGTTGTCGACCTCCTGGCCTTTTAACAAGCCGCAGTGACCATGGTCCGTGTATTCGCACAGACAGACATCGCCGATCACAACCAGGTCCGGCAATGCTTTTTTGATCAGCATCATCGCCCGTTGCACCGGGCTTTTCATATCCCAGGCGCTGGATCCTTTTGCATCCTTGTACTCCGGCAACCCGAACAGCAGCACGGCCGGTATCCCCAGCGCCGAAGCCTGCCGGGCCGTTTCCAGGGCCTGATCGGCAGACAGATGATACTGTCCTGGCAATGACGGAATTTCTTTGCGGATATTGATCCCTGGTACGACAAAGATCGGATAAACAAAATCATGCACCGACAGCTGGGTTTCCCGCACCATGTTGCGAATGCCGGCTGACGCCCGCAAGCGTCGAGGCCGGTAAAGAATCTCAGGCATGTTGTTTCCCTCCCATTTCGTGAATAATGCTTTCCACCAGGCCTTTGATCGTATATTCAGTTGCCACCACGGCTGGCTGCAGGCCGTTCTCGCGGCAGGTATCGGCTGTCACCGGGCCGATGCAGGCGATTTTCAAGCCAGCAAGCAGCTGTTGCGCCTTGCCTCCGAGAATCGTCAGCAGATTGGTTACGGTCGAAGAACTGGTAAATGTCACGATGTCGATTTCACCCGCTGCCAGCATTTCTGCCAGCTCTTCGGAATTAGCGTCGCCGAGAACGGTTTTATACACCGGCACAACATCAACCGACGCACCAAAACGAATCAGTTCCTGCGGCAATACTTCCCGTGCTTCTGCCGCCCGGGCGATCAGCACCCGGTCCTGCGGACCGACCTTGCCATCAAGAGCTGCTGCTACCGCTTCCGCCCGGAACTCCGCCGGCACCACATCGGCAACAATCCCATAACGTTCTAGCTCTGCGGCAGTTTCTGAACCAATGACGGCGACTTTGAGCCGCCCCAGATAACGTGCATCTTTGCCCTGGAATTTCAGGCGGCGGAAAAACGCCTTGACCCCATTGGGACTGGTGAAAGCAATCCATGTATAGCGATTGAGTTCCATAATCGCCTCATCCAAGGATTCAAAGCTGTCGGGCTCAGTAACCCGGATCGTCGGCGCTTCGACGCAATCCGCCCCGGCTGCTTCGAGCTCTTCCGTAAGCTTACTGGCCTGTTCACGGGCGCGGGTCACCAGAATCCGCTGACCGAACAAAGGTCTTTCATCGAACCAGCGCAAGCCCTGCCGCAAGTTCACAACCTCGCCGACCACAAAAATCGCCGGCGGAGTCATCCCCTGCGCTGCCACATCGGCCACTGCATTGCCGACGGTCGTGATCAGGGTTTTCTGCTGCGGCGTCGTTCCCCAGCGAATAACGGCAGCCGGCGTATCCGCAGCCCGACCGTTGGCAATCAGCTGGCTCGTGATGTGCGGCAGATTTTCCACACCCATTAAAAAAACCAGCGTATCCACCGCCGTAGCCAGTTTATCCCATTGCATGCCGGACTCAGTTTTTTCCGGGTCTTCGTGGCCGGTGACCACGGCAAACGAAGTGGCAATCGCCCGATGCGTCACCGGAATTCCGGCGTAAGCCGCCACGGCAATCGCCGAAGTAATGCCAGGAATGATCTCGAAGCTTATGCCGTGTTCACGCAAGACCAGCGCTTCTTCACCGCCACGGCCAAAAACAAACGGGTCGCCGCCTTTGAGCCGCAACACCGCTTTATTTTCTTTGGCCAGCCGCACCAATAGGGCGTTAATTTCTTCCTGACGCAGCGTATGTCGATTGGATGCCTTGCCGACATAGATCAGTTCGGCATCCGGCCGCGCCAGCGCAACCAGGCGGGGCGATACCAGTCTGTCGTAAACAATTGCATCGGCCTGCCGGATACATTCCATAGCCCGGCTGCTAATCAGTCCCGGATCGCCAGGACCGGCGCCGGCCAGTACAACTTTGCCTTTTATCAATGCACTCGCTCCATTCTTCAGTGATCGATCACCGGGTTATCCCAGACCGATCTCAGCCAAAATTTCCCGCGCTCCGTCATTTAATAGTTGTTCTGCCAATTCTTGTCCCATTGCTTCCGCATTCGCCGGATCGCCAGCCATTGTCCCTTCGATGCAGCGAGTTCCGTCCAGCGATAAAATCCGTGCCTTTAATACTAATTTCCCTTCATCAAAGCGGCCATAAACGCCTATCGGCGTCTGGCAACCGCCTTGCACCGCATCGAGAAACTTGCGCTCGGCCGTCACGCAGGCCCGTGTCGGCGCATGATCGAGCAATGCCATCGACGGCTGCAAGTCACGATCATCGGCCCGTGTTTCGATTGCCAGCACCCCTTGCCCTACTGCGGGCAGACATTCATCCGGCGACATCAGGTCGGTGATCCGCGAACTCCAGCCCAAACGGCGCAAACCGGCCGCCGCCAACACAATCGCATCAAAATGCCCATCATCCAGTTTTTGCAGCCGGGTATCGAGGTTGCCGCGCAGACTGACGATTTTCAGATCCGGCCTTAACCGCAGCAGCTGGGCGCTGCGTCGCAGACTCGATGTCCCGACTGTAGCACCTTGCGGCAAATCAGCCACGCAGCGATATTTGCAACTGACAAATGCATCATGCGGGTCCATCCGTTCACTGGTTGCCGCTAAAATCAGCCCTGCCGGCAATTCGGTCGGCATATCCTTGAGGCTATGAACGGCCAGATCAATTTCACCAGACAGCATTGCCAGTTCAAGTTCTTTGGTAAACAGTGCCTTGCCGCCGATTTTTGCCAACGGCACATCCAAAATTTTATCGCCTGTCGTCACGATCCGTTTCAATTCGACAGTCAGCCCGGGATTGATCTGACGCAGCCGATCCGCAATGTGGCCGGCTTGCCAGAGAGCCAGTTTACTTCCGCGCGTGCCTACGATTATTTTTGCTTTCACAGTGTGTCGGCGCTCCTAACTCATTCAATTTAAACAGCCGTGTCAATGCCTGAACACAGGCTTCTTCTTCACCGCGGGACGCCGCCTCATTGGTGCAGATCACCGGATCGCGCAGCAGTTTCCGCACCAGCATGCGGGACATGTTTTCCATAATCCGCCGGTCATCAGCGCTCAATGCGGGCAATTTGGCCAACGCCCGTTTGATTTCACGCTGGCGGATTAACTCAGCTTTGTCCTTCATCTGGCTGAGTACCGGTTGGTAGGACAGATAGCGGAAACGATCAATCAGTTCCTTGGCTTCCGCCTCAAGGATCTTCTCCGCCTTGCGCGCCTCTTTCAACCGGTCGCGCTGATTAGAATCAACGACCGCATTCAGACTGTCGATATTATAAAGACTCACACCGGCAATTGCCGCGACTTCCGGCTCCACATCACGCGGTACGGCGATATCGATAAAAATCAACGGACGTCCGGATCGCTGCGGCATGATATGGGCGACATCCAGCGCACGCACAATGTAATGCGGCGCCCCGGTGGAAGCGATGATGATATCGGTTTGCGCCGCCCATTTCATGAACTTCTCAAACGGCACGGCCTCGCCCTGAAATTTTTGCGCCAACTCTTCCGCACGATTGTGGTTCCGGTTGGAGACAAAAACGGTCTTCACTCCACTGGCAACCAGATGGCGGGCTGTCAACTCGCTCATTTCACCGGCGCCCAGAATCATGACGCTGGCAGCGGACAAGTCACCCAGTAAATTTTTGGCCAGTTCCACCGCCGCATAGCTGACCGATACCGCACTGAAAGCAATCCGGGTTTCAGTGCGAATTTTTTTGCCGGCGGCTATGGCCCGGTGAAACAGCGTGTTTAGCACGGTTGAAGTCGTACCGCAATCTTTGGCAGCCAAATACGCTTTTTTTACCTGACTGAGAATCTGCCCTTCGCCTATGACCAATGAATCAATGCTGCCGGCGACCCGGAACAGATGACGGATACATTCATCCCCTGCATGGTAAAACAAATACTCGGGCGCAATCGTGTAACCTTCCGGACCTGCCAGTCGCACAAGGAAATCCAGCAGCGTCGCCGGCGGATCTTCGACGTCATCCAGCACTGCATAAACTTCGGTCCGGTTACAAGTTGAAAGCACCACGCATTCGAGAATATCTTCATACTCTTCAAGACGGCGTAATGCCTGTTTTACGGTATCTTCCGGGCAGGCAAGACATTCACGGACATCCACCGGAGCGGTCTTATGATTGAGTCCCAGTACAGCCAATATCATGCCTGAATCTGACCTCCGCCTCTTTATGTCGACCCTGCCGGAGCATTTCCAGCACTTCGGAGTCAAACACCTTCACTTCACTCCACCTGCGGCAGCGTTCTTCACTCGATTGACATGTCGCCTGCCATTCATTGCGCAAGCGGGCGACAATCTCCAGATAATCGGCATATTCCTGTCCATATTGCCTAGCCAGTTCATCCCGCAGCACCCTTGCCAACACCGGGCTTTTGCCTCCGGTGGATACGCTGATGGACAAATCGCCTCGCAACAAACGCGCCGGAATTGTAAAGTCACATAAATCCGGGCGATCAGCAACATTGACCAGCGCGCCGGCTGCTTTGGCAAGATGCGCAGCCTGTTCATTCACCGCCGGTGAATCAGTAGTGCACAAGACCAACAGATACCCCTGCACTTCACCCGGTGAAAAAGTCTCCGCCTTATAGCAAAAACAGCCAGTTGCCAGCCAGGCAGCCAGATTCGCCGTCAATGTAGGGCTGATTACCGTAACTGCAGCGCCTGACTTTAGCAGTGCAGCAACTTTGCGTTCAGCAACCCTGCCGCCGCCAATCACCAGGCAGCGCCGCCCAACAAGATTCAAATTGATCGGGTAATCTGGCAGCAATGAATCCTTCTTATCCGCCATAATCCTGTCCGATCAATACCCGGACCGGAATCTGCCGGCTATTGTCTTCCGCAATATTTAACACATATTTAAATGGTAAATCGGTCAATTTGGCAACGACCGAAGGATCTTGCGTATAAGAAGTAACCACCGTGGTACGAATCGGCGATCCCAGCGTTGATACCCCAGTCACTTCGAATCCACGATTCTCCATGATGCTGGCAATTCGATCGCCGGCCTCCGTTTGCCCGCTTGCATTCACTAACTCGGTTGCCATTCGAACCGGTGCCGAAGAAGTTGTCGTTGGTTTGGGTGCAACCGGTTTTACAGGCGCCGGCGCTGCAGGTTTTGTCGGCGTGGTTACTCCTGGTTTCGCCGGTGATGTTGTCCCCGGTTTCGCAGGAGTTGTAATCCCGGGTTTTGCGGGTGTTTTGACGGGAGGTTTTTCGCCGGGTTTCAATGGTTTGGTCTTATCCATGCCGGGATAATAGGTTCCATCATCCAGATGTGCATTCGCCGGAAATCCTTGCCGATATTCCTCATCCGCACGGATCGCTGCTGCTTCAACTCTACCGCTGAAGGCTACCCCTTGCATTTCTGCCACCATTTTGCGGGTTTTTATCATGTCTGGAACCCAGTAACTGATATCATCAATAAAATATGGCAACCCTTCAACCATATGGGTCTTGAAGCCACCGCTCAAGCCATTTTTAAATTGCCTGGCCACACCCAGCATCAATCCCACAGGTATATCCGTATCCAGTGATGCAAAAACTTCCCGGATAATACTGGGGGCTTTGAGAATGATCGCCGGCGAGCTAACTTCGGCCAGTACCGCCCGAATAAATTTTTGCTGGCGAGCCACCCGGCCGATGTCACCATCTTCGTCGCGGTAACGCACATACTGCAGGGCTGTTCTACCGTCCAGCCTCTGTACGCCGGGATGCAGGTCGATCACATAATGGTCCCAGCTATCTTCGTACTGCATCCGTTTTTCTACATCAATCGATACACCGCCGATTGCATCAACAATCCTGCCAAAGCTGTCCAGGTTCACTTTGACATAATAGTCCATGGGAATCCCCAAAAAGTTTTCCGTGGTCTGACGGGTCAAGGCTTCCTTTCCCACCAGATAGGCATGATTTACTTTATCCCAGCCCAATCCCTTCACTCTTACCCGGGTATCGCGGGGAATCGAGATGATCGAAGCCTCCCGGGATTCCGTATCAATCGTCATGACAAGCAGAGTGTCGGATCGGCCGGGATCGTCTTCTTTTGGCCTGTCGTCGACTCCCATGATCAGGATATTCAGTTTGTTCGGCGGCACGATAAAGTGTTCCGCTTCTTCCGTTCGTTTGATTGTGGGTCTTACCGTTGACAGTTTTCCGCTGCCAAACCACCAATAGGACAATACACCTGCTCCAATTAACAAAATCGGCAGCAAGCTCAAAGCAACCCATATTTTCCGGCGGCGGCGTTTCCGTTGTTTTTGTAGTCGTACTTCCAGTTTTGCAGCCATCGGACACCTTCGTTCTGAATTAATCGGAAGACATGAATAAACAAGCCCCCGCATGCGGGAAGCATTGATTTAGTATATCAAAGCAGTTCGGCAGCGTCAAGAAATCAGACGACTTCGAACCCCACCTCTTCGACTGTCTGACGAATTTGAAGCGGAGTGATTTTCTCATTTTCATATTCGACACACAGGGTTTTTTTCGTCAGATCAACCTCTGCCAGTAGCATGCCCGGCATTTTTTTCACGGCAGTTTCCACTGCCATTTTGCAATGATTACAACTCATGCCTTCAACCTGAAAGACTTCCTTTTTCATCGCCATATTTCCCACCTGCCTATACAGATTATTTCAGAGACCGACAAATATTCAAAAAACCAAACAAGACCCGTGCTGTCAGCCCCCAGATCACGTGGCCGTCATATTGGTAAAACAAAACAGGGTATGTTGTTCGCCTTTTCCAATCTTTTGCATACGAGTTTTCCAACAGTTCCAGGGGGAAATCCGGTAGCGGCCGTGTTGCCAATTCCATATGCGCTGTCAATGGTTCGCAATTCAACAAATACTCAAGCGGCGCGACAAAAACTTCCGCCACCTCGCCGTGGTTGGGACGAATCAGGTTGTAGTCCCTGATATAAGCGGCAAAAGGGTAAAGCATCACCCCGATCGGACTGACCATATAGCTCAATGGGCCCAAGAAGTCAATCGCGTCTTCCGGCAACCCCAACTCTTCTCGTGTTTCGCGTATGGCGGCTTCTTTGGGACTTGCATCATCCAGCTCAATCCGTCCGCCAGGAAAGCAAATATCTCCTGGTTGCCAATTCAGTCCTGAAGAGCGAACTTCAAACAGCACTCCCAGTTTTCCATTCTGGCGTACCAGCGGCACCAACACCGCCGAGGTAAAATAGTCACTCTCATTTTCAATGTCACAAGATCGGTTATTCAGCACATTACTCAGTCGGCCACAAAAATCGGTCATCGTTTCACCTCATGATTCCAGCTTCAGACAATAGGGTTTCATCATCAAGCAAGCAAGCATCTCCATCGGCAACCAGCCGATGGTTATCGCCAATAATCCATACCCGGTCCGCCAGCTCGCGAGCCGTTTCCAACACATGCGTCGCCGTAATCACCGTCTTTCCGGCGGCGTTGAGATGATTCAGAGCAGTCACCAGCCACTTCTGATTCTCTAGGTCAAGATCGTTGGTAGGTTCGTCAAAAATCATCACTTGTGGGTTTTCCGCCATCATTGCGGCGATTGCTACCATTTTCTTCTCGCCGCCGCTGATATTTTGCGGCAGGCGATTCACCAAACGACGAATGTTGCAAAAATCTAGCACCTGTTCAACCCGCTCTTTCGCTTCATCGCGACTCAATCCGTTTTTCAGCGGACCAAACATAATTTCATCGAACACCGTTGCACAAACTACGCGAAAATCGATTTGCTGAAACACAGCACCGACCCGGCGACGATACGCGGCACTGGCAGTTTTACTATGGATATCCTGCAATGTCAACAATTGCCCAAACGCGCTAAACCGTCCTTCCGCCGGCAATATTCCGGCAAGAATCTTTTCCAGCGTTGTTTTGCCAGCGCCATTTGGCCCAAGAATAACGATTTTTTCGCCGTCCTGCACAGTCAGGTTCAAATCCAGCAATGCCGGTTCGTGAGGACGGTAACGATAGCTCACATGCTTCAGTTCAAATATTGGCATTCCGCTTGTCAAAACCGGGTTCGTCTCCTCTCGTCATACAACATGTCTGATTGCCGGATTAACAACTTTCGTGTTACTAATTTCCCGTTTGTTGATCAAAATCCTGCAAAATTGGAAGGATAGCCAAAAAGCTATCCTTCCAAGAGATTAATCCCGTATTATGTTCACCAGTTCTTTTGCTTCAGGCCTCGCTTTTCTGGATCACGACGCAGGCAGCTGCATCACCAGTGATATTAACCGTGGTGCGGATCATATCAAGCACACGGTCGATGCCGGCCACCAGGGCGATCCCTTCCAACGGCAGACCGACTGACTGCAAAACCATCGTCAGCATGATCAGGCCAGCGCCGGGTACTCCAGCAGTCCCGATTGAAGCCAGTGTGCCAGTAAGAATAATCGTAATATACTGCCCCATACTCAGCTCAATCCCATACACCTGCGCTACAAACAAGGCGCAAACCCCTTGGTAAAGAGCAGTTCCGTCCATGTTGACCGTAGCGCCGAGCGGCAGACAGAAACTAGAGATATCTTTGTTCACGCCCAAGTTTTCTTGCGTACATTTCATATTCACTGGTAACGTTGCGCTGCTGCTACACGTGGAAAACGCTACCAACATCGCCGGGAAAATCCCCTTGAAAAAACGCACGGGACTCATGCCACCCAAAATACTTACCGATCCGCTATAAATTACAGCCATGTGCAATAAACAGCCGATATACACTGCGGCAATGACCGAGGCCAACGGTAACAGGACTTTGGGTCCATTAACAGCAACAACCGGCATGATCAGGGCAAAGACGCCAATCGGGGCAAAGGTCATGATCACATCAATAATTTTATAAGTCACTTCCGCCAGTCCATCGAAAAATGCCTCGACAGGTTTTGCCCGTTCGCCGACCATAGTAACACCTACACCAATAAATATGGCAAAGACGATTACCTGTAGCATATCGGCACTGACCATCGCTTGAAAGGGGTTAGCAGGAACCAAGTTGACCAGAACTTGCGAAATCGGCGGCGCTTCCTTTGCTGCCACTTTCGCGCCCGCAGGCAAAACCAGGCCTTTTCCCGGTTGCATGATATGGCCCAGAAATAACCCCAGTGATACGGCAAATGCAGTCGTCAGCAAATAAAACGTCATTACTTTGGCGCCAATTCGCCCTAATTTTTTTACATCGCCCAATGCTGCCGCGCCGCAGATGAGTGACGCCAGAACTACAGGAACGATAATCATTTTAATCAAATTGATAAAAAAAGTACCAACCGGAGCGACCCATACCTTCAATAAAGGAGCACTGGATGGTCCGGCGACCAGTCCGGCAATCACACCTAGAACCAAGCCAATTAGAATCTTATAGGATAAATGCATACTGTCTCCTCCTTCATGATTTTCTGCCGAGTCCCCAGGTCAATCGAAATGCTGTGCAATACCGCCTCCTTTCCTATTCTGGTTCGCCGCCACAAATATCATATCGGCCTGCCGCTGATAAACATAAAATAAAGCAATAAGACCGCCACGCCAGGCAAGCCCAAAAAGCCTACCAGCAAGGCGGTCCAAACCGTAATTGGCAAAACAAATCCGAGCGGGGCGCCAATCAAATTGACCAACCACAGCACAATACCGCCAATTAATCCATTATAAACCAATCGAAATACGATTTTTAGCGGAATGACCAAGAAAAAGCCAAGCAACAAGATTAAAACAATCCCGAACGCATAGGCGCCAACAATTGGCAGCGTCAAAGTCATCCCTTCTTTCTTCAGATTTCCCGGCGATTTTCCAGCGCTTTTGCTAACGTCTCCTCGTCCGCATATTCCAGATCACTGCCGGTCGGCAGGCCGCGTGCAATCCGGGTGACCTGTATGCCAAGCGGCTTTAGCAGGCGGGCTACGTAAGTTGCGGTTACCTCCCCTTCCAGGTTGGGGTTGGTCGCCATGATTACTTCGCGAACGTTACCGGATTGAATCCGTTCAACCAATTCCTTGATTCGAATCTCTTCCGGTCCAACCCCGTCCAGGGGAGACAACGTTCCCTGCAAAACATGGTACGTGCCTTGAAAACCACGATTTCGTTCATGTCCGCGGGTTCGCTCCATTGCCGCGACGTCGCGGGGCTCTTCCACCACACAGATCAATCCGTGATCACGCGTCTCGGAGCGGCAGATCGAACAGGGATCCTCATCGGTCAGGCTGAAGCAGACCGAACAGTACGAAATTTTATCTTTGGCCATAATGATGGATTGCGCCAACGCCAATGCCTTTTCTCGCTCCATGCCCAATACATGGTAGGCCAAACGGGCCGCCGTTTTGGGGCCAATTCCCGGTAAGCGGCGAAATTGATCCATCAGTTGCGCCAACGGCAATGGCATCATTTAAATTAAAACATCCCTTTGGGTAGATTCATCCCGGCAGTCAGTTTTCCCATCTCTGTCGAAGTCATGTCATCAACTTTCTTGACCGCTTCGTTAAATACGGCAGTCAACATATCTTCCAACATTTCGAGGTCATCGGGATCAACAGCTTCCGGCGCAATTTTGATCGAACGGATTTCCTTGTCGCCGGTTATTACAACTTTTATCGCGCCACCACCGGCGGTAACCTCCAGCGTTCTCTGCTTCAGTTCTTCTTGAAGTTTGGCCATATCCGCCTGCATTTTTTGGACCTTTTTCATCATCCCGGCCATATTGCCGGCTCCGCCTCCGAACATTCCTATTCTGCCTCCTCAATTTTAGTAATATTACCACCGAATATCTGCTGAACTTTTAGCACAACAGGAGGAATATCCTCCTTCGGATTTTTTACAGGCGCCGGATTTGCTTTGGCCGCTGGCCGGTCCGCCACACACTGGATGCGCATCGGCATCGCCATAATTTGTCCCAGCAATTCTTCCAGCCATTTTCGTATTTCATCTTGCGCCACCCGTTCTCGGATCGTGTCGCGCTGGAACACCAGTGTTGCAATTCCATCTGAACAAGCTGCCAGCCGGGCATCTGCCAGTTGTGCCTTCACCGAACGTTTGCCGGCCTGTTCCACTTTCTTCAGCAGATCTTCCATGATCCGGGCAAGTCCATCAGCATCCAAGGCATATCCTTTTGCTTGTGCAGGCGTCGAAACCACATTGTCAGGTCTCGGCGGACTGACAGTCGCCCTTGGTTCAGGCGGGGTTTTCACCGGATTTGCGGCAACGAATTGACCGACCGGGCGCTCCGTTTTTAGCGCCGGATTCGGCGCTGGCGTCGTTGCTTGCGGCACTGCAACAGCAACAATTTCATCTCTGGCGCAAGCCGTCAAAATCGCCATTTCGGCAGTGATTCGAGGATCAACCGACCACCGGGCATCGCTGGAGGCTTGATAAAAAAGTTCAACCAGTTTGACCAACCGCGCATGGTCCGTTTTCTTGGCGTCCGCCGACAGTCGTTCCTGACTGAAAGCCGCCAAAACAGGACTGTCAAGATTCGGAGCAGCCCTGAACAACATCAGGCTTCGGCAATAACCGGCCAATTCAAGCAGTAATTGCCTGGCATCTTTACCACGCAACATTTGTTCTTCCAAAACCATCAGACCTTGGGCGCCATCCATTGCCGCCACGGCAGCGAATAAGGAGTAAACCGCTTCCTGCCCAACCAGTCCCAACAATTCACGCACTTCGGTTTCGGTGACCCCGTCATCGCCAAGTACGCTGCATTGGTCGAGGATGCTTACCGCATCGCGCACGCCTCCGTCAGCCTGAAGAGCAATCAACCGCAATGCTTCCGGCGTGGTTGTAATGCTCGATTCTCTGGCGATATGCGCCAAATGATCTGTGAGCTCGCGCAGTCCAACCCGACGAAAATCATAACGCTGGCACCGCGACAGAATCGTTGCAGGAATTTTGTGCGGCTCGGTGGTAGCCAAAACAAACACCACATGCGCCGGCGGCTCTTCCAAGGTTTTCAGTAGTGCATTGAACGCCTCATTAGTCAGCATATGCACTTCGTCGATGATATAAATCTTATAGCGTGACTGGGCCGGCGAAAACTTCACATTTTCCCGCAAATCACGGATTTCATCAATCCCCCGGTTGGAAGCGGCGTCGATTTCATACACATCCATGGCCGATCCATCATTGACCATTTCGCAGGAACGACAGCGGTTACAAGGATTCTCTGTCGGGCCGGTTTCGCAGTTTAAAGCTTTGGCCAGCACTTTTGCCGTACTGGTTTTGCCGGTGCCACGCGGACCCGTAAACAGGTAGGCATGCGAAATACGACCCGAAACAATCGCGTTTTTCAAAGTAACGCCCACATGTTCCTGCCCAATCAATCCTTCAAAATCTTTGGGACGCCACAGTCGGTACAATGCTTTGTAAGCGATGAGATCCACCTCTTTTTTTCGTACCTGTTATTATTCTACATATTTATTCGGATTCCCTGCGCCTAACAAAAAAAGACAGGCGATGCTGTCTTTAAAAATATTGCAAGGTCGGACCACGATATGCCGGAGGCGTCCGGCTTCCTTGCGGCACATGAAGGGGCCTACTTACCGTTGCTTCCTTCCGGACCTGGCGGGGTTCATAAGTCTCCATTGCGCAAGACCCGACACACGTCATACCGTGGTCCCACCCTGCAATCATCCCGTAAATAGGATGTGACAGTAATTTTACCAGTAATGCGCAAGTGAGTCAAGGCATCCTAAAAGCAGGGATATTGTCAGCCATTGACGCAACCACTTGACTTCTGCAGGATTTTATCCTGCCAGACCGAAGTACTGTAAGGCAAAAGAAATCTTTATGCTCGCCGTTGGGGCGAAAAACGAGGAGGTATTCCGATGAAAAAAGTCAACTGGATCGCAGTATTTTTGGCAATGTTATTGACTGCCGCACTATGGTCAGGCACACCAGCCGAAGCCGCCAAGTTGGTCTTAATCGATGAGGTCCGCATTGAAGCGGATAAAAGTGTTTCACCAATGGATTACGCTTTTTCCCAGAAGTCAT
>CAYLSL010000037.1:0-17753 GCA_964386615.1 uncultured Veillonellaceae bacterium | reverse complement strand
TTTTCCTGCAATAACCCCCCAAAAACGCAGAGCGTCTTGGGGGGTATTCATACAAAAGCGCAAGTTTTAAAGAAACGTCAAACTCGGAACTGGTTGATTACCTCTTGCAGATCGCCGGCCAATTTAGCCAGAGCTTGGCTCGATGACGCAATCTCTTGCATTGAAGCCGACTGCTCTTCCGTTGCCGCCGAAATCCCCTGCGCATCTGCTGCGGTTTTTTGACTGACTTTTTCTATCTGGCTGACAGAATCATTGATTTTTCGGCTACCAATTGCCACCTCACGTACAGTCGTCGAAACTTCGACAATCTGCGCCGATAAATTGCTAACCATTTCGGCAATCGATTCAAAGCCATGCCCAGCATCGTTTACCAATTTGACGCCTGATTCTACATCCCCTTTGGCCTGTTGCATCCTGCCGACAGTGCTCTGGATGCTTTCGTCATTCTCGCGAATCAGGGAAGTAATCTGTTGCGCCGCAGTTTCAGTCTGTTCAGCCAACTTTCGCACTTCTTCGGCAACCACAGCAAAGCCCCGCCCGGCTTCTCCGGCCCGGGCTGCTTCAATAGCAGCATTGAGCGCCAAAAGATTCGTCTGTCCGGCAATTCCTGATATCAAGCCAACAATTTCAGCGATCTTTTGTGAGCTGGCTTGCAATTCCAAAACCGAGCTGGCAGTGGCCGCAGTCCCCTGTCCGACTTCACCCATCTGCGTCACAGCTTTTTCGATTCCTTTGCGACCTGTCTCGGTTTGTGTTACCGATTGTGTTGCAAGTTGCGCCAAATTTCCTGCCGTTGCTGCCATTCCGTCCAGCGAAGCTGTCATTTGTTCCACGATCGTCGCCGCATCAGCGACTGACTCATTTTGCTGAGCAGCCCCTTCTGCCATCTGCATAACAGTACCAGCCACCGAGTTTGCTGCATCCGCCGACTGTTGGGCACTGGCTGTCAATTGTTCCGACGATGCCGCCAATTGTTCGGCTGCCGATGAAACCTTACGCACCAGTTGATTCAAACTTGATGCCATTTGGTCCATCGCGTCGGCCAATTTTCCGATTTCATCATTGGAATCTAATGCCAAAGGTTTCACCCGCAAATCGCCACCAGCAATCTGCATTGCCATTGCTGATACTTGAGTAATCGGCCGGGAAAACCTGGTTGCAAACCAAAACACCAAGAATGCTGCAATCAATAGCGCCGCAAGGCCGCTCCAGACTGAGGATTTGATCAAAACCGTCAAAATACCTGTTACTTCATCAACCGGGACATTTGACCCTATACTCCAGTCTGTGCCGGGAATAGGCGCAAAACCTGCATAACGACTTACTCCATTAAAAGTATAAACCGTAATTCCGTTTTCCTTATTTGCCATTCGTGTCGCCATCTGTTTCAATTCTACAGGGAGGTTTGCATCCTTTAACAAATTCATCTTCATGGCCATTTTTGCATCAGGATGCGCGATCGCCAACCCATCCTTTTGCACAATAAATGAATAGCCGGTACTGCCTTGCTTGATTTTTGCGACAATCGCTGACAAATCATCAATTGTAATCGTCGATCCCATCACGCCGTCCACTTTGCCATTGCGGAAGATTGGCGCAGCAATTACGATAACGGCTTTATTATCGACCCGTGACATCACCGGGTCTGCCACGATCGGTTTTCCACTAGCCAAAACTTTCTGCACATAATCACGATCCTTGAGGTTGGCTGTAGAACCATTGGAGTAATAGGCATCTCCATTTGTTGCAACCACAAACAACCGCAGATATCCCGGATTACGTTTGATTTCTGAAGCCAAATAGGCAGTTACCCGTTCTCGGTTATTTTCTACAATTAGAGGCGAATTGGCCAGCATCCCCACTTCTGCAATCCGCACCTCCAACCACTTTCCTAAATCACCAGCATGAACAGCCGCGTCCTCCTTCAATTGCTCCCCGGTTTCGACGAGTAATTCCTTGCGTAACATGTAAAAATTCGCCACACTCGCTGCGGCAACTGCCAGAACCAACAACAGGGATACAAAGAGAACCAGTTTATTACGGATACTTGACAAAGAAACCCCTCCCCCCTATTTTTAATTGGCAAACCTGCAACTTTGCCAATTAACCCGGCCAGTATTCATGGTTAATTAATAAAAATACTCCTCATAATGTGATTAAGGTGACTGGAGTGGACCAGTCACCTTAATCTTCTTCATTACTGGATTGAAAATCAAGGGACTTCAATCTCAATTCACATTTTTACCCACGGCAAAAAAATATTCAATTTTCACTATAACAGAATTATTATACAACTGTTCATGCACATGAACAATAGAGATTTGTAAAACAGAATCAAAAATCAGGATTACAAAATAAATATAAGAAGCAAGACAAATTTTAATTACGAAACCCTAAATGGATAGCAGCAATTCCGCCGCTCAAACGATAAAACCGTACATCTTCAAAGCCAATATTTTTCATTCGTTCGCCTAATTCAACAGCGCCAGGAAACCGACTCAATGATTCTGTCAGCCAATTGTAGTTGCGTTCACCGCGCCGACTCAAGTTACCAATAAACGGTACTGCGTAGTTGACAAACAATTGATGTCCTTGACGATAGATGGGCCAAACCGGATGTGATAGTTCCAGACAAACCAATCTTCCCCCTGGTTTTAACACCCGACGCATTTCTCGCAGTCCCAGATCAAGGTCGGGCAGATTGCGTAGGCCAAAACCGATTGTCACTCCGTCAAATGTTGCGTCGGAAAACGGCATCGCCATAGCATCTGCTTCCTGCCAATTGACCGGAGCTGATAGTTTTGCCTGTTTTTCTGCCTGTCGAGCCACTGCCAGCATTGCAGCGGTAAAATCTAGTCCGGTCACTTCGCCATCACTGTCTAGCGACCGGCGAATTTCCAGTGTCAGTTTTCCGGTTCCACAACATACGTCCAGCCATCGCTCCGCAGCAGTCGGCGCTGCAATTTGCAAAGTTCGCTTACGCCAGCTTTTATCCAGGTTAAAGCTTAAAATTGTATTCATGCTGTCATATTTGCCCGCAATGCGGGAAAATATTCCCTGCACCTTTTGACGATGTGCATCCATAGCAAATTCTCCTTAAGAATCCAAGCCCAACAACTTTTGCAGATGCACGGGAAGGGACTTCCGATTAAGCAAACCGACTGCTTCTTGCATTGGTAAGGGTTTACTTGCAACATAACCCTGAAACATATCACAATGACAATCGATCAACCGCTGCAATTGTTCGGGAGTCTCAACACCTTCCGCTACAACAGCAAGCCCCAACACATGTGACATATCAACAATGGAAGCGATCAAAGCAGCATGCGTTGAATCCCCGGCAATCAAATCAATGAAGCTCTTATCAATTTTTAATGTTTCCACCGGTAGATTACGCAAATAAGTTAATGATGAGTAACCTGTGCCAAAATCATCCAGCGTCACATGAATGCCCCGATTTTTCAGCAATAGTAGTTTTTCCACACTATCTGACATATTTTCAATAAATACGCTTTCCGTAATCTCTATTTCCAAATGGCTAGGGGTAATTCTTGATTCGAGAATCGCGGTTTCGACGATATGGATAAAATCGGGTGCGGCCAACTGTTTGGGTGAAACGTTCACGGCAATCCGTATTTGATCGTTACCCTCATCAATCAATCTTCGACAAAACCGACAGGCCTCGTGCAAGACCCAGGCGCCAATATCATTGATTAAATGGCTCTTTTCGGCCAGGGGAATAAAAATAGCCGGTGATATATTGCCGTGTTTGGCACTGCGCCAGCGTAACAACGCTTCAAATGCAATCACACGAAAATCTTGCATTGATATCTGAGGTTGATAGTGAACGAATAATTCATCATTGATGATCGCATTGCGTAATCCGTTGATCAACTGCATTTGTTCGTACGCTTCATCTTGCATTGATTGCTGGAAAATCCGCCAGCAGCGTTTGCCGCTACGTTTCGCCGCATATAATGCAACATCGGCGCTTTTCAACATTTCTTCGGCGTTGCTGCCATGCTGGGGATAGAGCGATATCCCGATACTGGCTGCAGAATGAAATGCCATATCACGCACTTCATATTCTCTACTTAATATTTCAACCAATTCGTGTGCGCAATGTTCAATTTTCGACAATTCAGTTACTCCTGGCATCCAGACGACAAATTCATCGCCGCCAACTCTAGCGACAAGGAAATCGGGTTCTGCCAGGCTTACCATATGCATCGCCGCCGTGATCAGGATTGCATCGCCATAGCTATGACCATACGAGTCGTTGACCATTTTCAGGTCGTCCATGTCAATATAAAGTAAAGCGCCACAACAAAACGCTGCCTCTTTTTCTTCCAGCTCACGCCGCAATACGTTCATCAAATGGACCCGATTGGGCAGACCTGTCAATGCATCATAATATGCAAGACGTTCGACAGTCTGGGCATGCAGTTTTTCATCGGTAATATCCATCGCTAGCAAGGCAAATCGCCCCGGGGCAGGACTATACATTGACATCGACAGATGTCGGTTCAGTACTTTCGAATATTGCTGCATCGATTTCTTGGTTCCCTTCAAGGCAACCTCGCCGCATAAACGAATCCATTTTTCACCGATGTTGGGAAACACATCCAGGATACGTCGTCCAAGCAGTTTATTACTGGGTATTCCCAACATTTTTTCATAAGCAGGATTTACAGCCAAAAAACGATAGTCAATAGCGTTGCCGGCCTCATCGCATATCATTTCATGCAACGCAAATGCATCATGCATGTTTTCAAACATCGCCCAGAGTTCCCGGTCTTTTTCTGCGACTAAGCCAGTTTGTGTCGTCAGTTCTTCGAACTGTTGCCTCAATTCTTCGTCAGTTGCAGTTAGTTCTTCATGGGCCGCTTCCAGTTCCTGCACACTGCTGACATAACGCTGTTGTGCGCCCTGCACCTGCCGCAACTGGGTATAGACCAGAAAAAATAAAATAGCGGCCGTCACCAGAATAAAGGCCGATCCTTTGGCGCTATTCAGTGTAACCATCGTATCCGGATCCTGGGTCAACATTGATACAACCCGATCCGACGTCAAAATCCAGATCCAACCGACCAATGCGTAGCCCAAGGCTACTTTCAGTGCAGTTCGCAGCGGATACGGATCCATCTGCTCAGGTGTTTCTATTCGCGGATTGAGTTTCAAGTCCATTATTTGTCCCTACTCCCACGCTTTGAATCTTTGCCACCATTTCTGTATTGAATAAAATATTCCAGCCGACAACACGATACTCCTGCCAGATTGTCAACTTCGCATAAAAAAAGCCGTAACGAAATCCGCAAGAATTCGTACGGCGCAAAGTAAGATTCCTTATGCAGGGAGTTTCCGCAAACAATCTTCAATGTTCTCCAAATGCTTGCGCATTAGATCACGGGCCCGTTCAGGCTGCTTTTTTTTAACTGCATCATAGACCAACCGATGATCTTCCAACACGACAAGCCGCTGTCCCTCACTCAGAAGAAAATATTCATGACAGGATTGCATCCCTTCATTAAAAACACCGGCAATTGTGTCGTAGACATTACAATAAGCGGGGTTATGCGTAGCATGAATCAGTGCGCGGTGAAACTCAAGGTCACTATGCGAAGCATTTTCGCCTCGCTCTATCTCTTCAGCCATCTTCAACAGACAGGATTTAATTTGGGCAATATCAGCCCGGTCAGCTCTTTGGGCAGCCAAAAATGCGCCTTCTGTTTCCAAGCCTTTTCGGATTTCCATAATCTGCAGCATGTTATCGCGGTTCGTCAACATTTTCATGGTCAGCGGATTGGTCAATTTATCATTCACACTGCGAACAAATATGCCGGAACCATGTTTCACTTCGATTAGCCCAGCAGTCTGCAAGGCGCTTAACGCCTCCCGGACGGCAGTCTTACTAACACCGAAATATAATGATAGCTCCTTTTCAGACTGCATCCTGTCGCCTGGTTGCATGTTATTCGATTTCAGCATTTCTTCGATGCCAAGAATAACCTCTTCATAAAGTTTTTTCTTTTTTATTTGCGTCAAACTCACCAACTCCCGCCCTTTTCTATAGGAATTATACACCAGAACTCTTTCAGGGTCACTGAGAAACCCTCATTATCAAATTTAATAAAAAATGTTATCCAACATCTTGAATTATTATTATTTAGCATTATAATATAAGTAAGTGAGCACTTACTTATGAACATGGCTGGAGGTGTTGAATTTGGATCAGCCACAAACCAAACGTGAACAAATCTTACAGGCATCTCTGGACCTGATTCAGGAAAAAGGCCTAAGCGAACTCACCACTGCAAAAATCGCCCGTCGCAGCCAAACAGCAGAAACTATTATCTACCGCCACTTTTCCGGTAAACAGGAAATCCTCACCGAACTTTTGCAGCGCGTCGGCAATGATTTTCAAAAATCCGCGGAAGCCATCTTCGCCGAAGACATTTCCCCCTTGGAAAAATTGGCAAAAATGTCAGCAACTCATTTGGAATTTATTTCACAGACCAAAGGAATCTCCCGCATCCTCTTTTCTGAGCAGATCCATCTGGCGGAACCAACCGACCCATTAAAAATTGCCGCTCGCTCTATTTCAGCCAATTACAGAAGTTGTATCAAGCAAATCATCTGCGATGGAAAAATCTCCGGCCATTTTGACGCTAGTTTGGATGAGGATATGGCATCACGCAGTTTCATGGGTCTTCACTATTTATTGATGCATGAATGGTCGCTGGACAGTTTTGGCTGGGATTTGAAGTCACTGCTAAACTCGATTGTTGCACATTACACGAACAGCTGGAAACCTCGTAATAAATGAAAGGAGTGACTACTATGAAATGGTACCACAGCATCCGCTTTCGCCTGATGATGATCATTTCCAGTCTGGTCATCGGATCTCTTCTCATCGTTTCCGGCACCAGCTATTATTTCGCCAACCGCTATCTGTCACAAAGTATCGATGCAACCGAAGCCTCCGTCGCTTCTGATTATGGCTTCAGAATCAAAACCGATATGGATCTGCTAATCGTCCAACTCGAAGACCTGGCCAGTATTGCAAGGCTGCAGAGTGGTGACAAAACGCAAATCTTACCAGCGATTCAGGAAGCCCATAAACGCATAGGCAAATTTGAGAATATCCTGTTTGCATCACCGGATGGCCAATCAATCAATGAGGCTGCAT
This sequence comes from uncultured Veillonellaceae bacterium, assembly GCA_964386615.1. Taxonomy (GTDB): domain Bacteria; phylum Bacillota; class Negativicutes; order UBA1444; family UBA1444; genus UBA1444. Next base: position 10,564 of record CAYLSL010000037.1, on the reverse strand, counting down.
CTGTTATCAGCGTGGCCGATCGTGAATACTTCAAAAAAATCATGGATACAAAAAAACCATATGTTTCTGATGTTTTCGTATCAAGATTTTCAAAAAAACCGGCAGTTGCTCTAGCTGTTCCTGTAATACGCAATGGACAAACCATCGGGATGTTGGCCGGCGTTTACACATTGGACAGCCTGACAGCGATTGTAAAGACTATCAAATATCGTGAAAAGGGTTATGGGTTTATCGTCGATGACAATGGCGACTACCTGGCCCACCCTACTCGACCTGAACAAGTTGGTAATGTTAACATGCGCACCGGCGAAATGTCGGCTGAATTGCAAAAAAAACTTGGAAACAATGTAAAACTTGACCCTGCTCTTGTAGCAAAATTCAAAGAAGTAGCCGACAAAGGAGTTAGAACACAAGTATCTTATAAATCAACCGCAGGAATCAACCAAGCCGGTTCGATCAATCCCGTTCAGCTTGCAGGCGGACAACGCTGGGTCTTGGTACTCACAACGACTGCCGAAGATGCCACCAGTGAGTCCACCGCACTGACCCGGATCATTCTCGGTCTGTCCTTTGTCTCTCTGCTACTGGCCTTGCTCATCTCCTATCTGCTGAGCGGCAGTTTTGTCAAGCCGATCGTCCGCGTGGCCAGTGTCGTACAAGACATCGCTCAGGGCAATTTGAAAGAAATCAAAAAAACGATTAATGACAAAAGTGAATTTGGTCAACTCTCTGATAATGTCATCCTGATGAACCAAAACCTGCGGGAGTTGGTCAAACAGATCCAATCACAGGCACAACAGGTCGCGGCGGCCAGTGAAGAGCTGACTGCCAGCGCTGATGAATCGGCCAATGCCGCAACCCATGTGGCGGAAGCATCGGTTGATGTCACGACACAGGTGCAAAAACAACTACGCTCCGTTGGCGACGCCGCCGCCGTGGTATCGGAAATTTCCGCCAGCATCGAGGAAGTTTCCGCCACAGTCCAAAGCATTGTAGTTTCGTCCGATGACACCGCCACGATGGCGCAGTCTGGCAGCAAGGATGTCAGTAATGCAGTCAGCCAGATCAAAAATATCGAAGTCGCCTCCAATCGGACTGGCGAACTTGTCGGGAAACTAGGTGAACGCTCCAAAGAAATTGGCATGTTCGTGGCAACGATTTCCGGTATCGCAGGACAAACCAACCTGCTCGCACTGAACGCGGCGATCGAAGCAGCCCGGGCTGGTGAACAGGGACGCGGGTTCGCCGTAGTTGCCGAAGAAGTGAGAAAACTGGCTGAACAATCCGCCGAAGCAGCCAAGCAAATCTCCACATTGATTAGTGAAATTCAGCGCGATACCGATGAAGCCGTTAAAGGTGTGACTGAAGCTGGTGCATTGGTGAAACAAGGGACTGACGTTGTCAGCAACGCCGGAGCCACTTTCAACACGATCGTCGATAAAGTACTGGAAGTATCGGAACAAATTCGTCAGACCGCACAAGCAATCGATCAAGTAGCCAACGGTAGCCAGCGAATCGTCAATTCAGTTGAAGAAATCGATGTTGCCGCCAAGAAATCGGCCGGTCAGGCGGAGAACATCTCCGCAGCTGCCGAGCAGCAATCGGCCGGCATGGAAGAGATCGCTTCCTCAAGTCGAGCTCTCGCTCAACTTGCGCAGGAGATGAATCTGGCCATCAGCAAGTTCCATATCTGACCCTATAACAGAGGTCGCCCAGTTAATTGACCAAAGAATCCTTGCTGCCAGTCGGTAGCAAGGATTCTTTGCAATCTTTTCCAGATATGCCACCTTATAGCAGGATTCGACGTAAGCAGTAGCGAAAAAACTACAACAAGGATTCTGAAAATTCAAATCATACTGGAGCGACAACATGAAAAAAGATTGGCGCATCAGCTCAAAGCATTTATGGCACGAGTGGATTGTTCCCAATTCCGTGCTGTTTGTTTATTGCCTAATCCTGGTTCTTACTATCTGGTTCCTGGCCTACGGTTTTGTCTGGCAGGACCGGCGCGAGACGATGAATAGTATTGTGAGCAACAACAATCTATTGACCCATGCTTTCGAGGAGCATGTACGAAGAAATTTACAGCAGATTGATGAATCCCTGCAATTAATCAAGTTCGAATATGAACGTGAACAAAAGGTTACGCCGTTCATCAAACGATATTATGCCAAATTGTACGCGAATCCACTGTTAAATCACTCCATCATGATTGACAAAAACCGACAGGTTATCGCCAGCAGTGTCCCTGTTAATCCGAATACACGATTCGATAACGTTCCCCATATTGACTACCATGAATCGACGGACCGTTGGGAACTTTACTTTGGTCGTCAATTTGCCGGACGAATCAGCGGGACAACTTCCATTCATCTAAGTCGGCGGTTAAATCACAAAGACGGCAATTTTGCCGGCGTAGTCGTGGCTGCAATCGATCCGCTGTTTTTCACTAGATTCTATCAAGATATGGAATTGCCGCCCGAAACCATCGTTCGTGTTGTCGGTCAAGATGGTTGGATGCGGGCCAGTCGTGATCCGGATGAACCGAAGTCATACCCGAACCTTAAACAAGCAGGGATTCTGTTTAAGCTGTTGGAACAGAACAAGATCGGCAACTACACCTCTATCGGCGCCGTAACCGGAAAAATTCGTTTTTTCAGTTACCGCACCATGCCCGACTACCCATTAATTGTTCAAGTAGGCGTTGACAGCAAAACAGCCTTGGCGCCGCATCAGAATCGGCGCAATATCGCATATGCCCTGGCAGCTTTCGTAACGACCCTATTGTTCGGATTTACCGTTGGGGTTGCGGTGCTGACCAGACAACGACATCAGTCCGAACAACGACATCAATTACTGTTCAGTAGTATGTCGGCCGGCGCGGTCTATTATGACAGCAACTACAAACTGCTGGACTGCAATGATGCGGCTATTCGCATATTGGGTATCTCCTTGGAGCAATGTCACAACCGCTCGCTGTTTGACCCCGAATGGCAATGTGTGCAGGAAGATGGCAAAACACTGCCCCCCGATTCTTTTCCTGCAATCGTGGCATTGCAAACTGGTAAAGCTGTTGAACAATACATCATGGGAGTCTATAACCCTCAAGTACAGGGCATCGTATGGCTGAATACCACGGCTATCCCACAGTTCAGAACCGGTGATGCAATGCCTCATCAAGTCTTTTTACTGTTTAACGATATCACGGAGCGAGTAAGGCAAGAACGGTCTTTGGTACAAGACGCCCGCCTGGCCAATCGCATTCAACATGCCCTGTTGCCGCAGGCAGCAAAATCTGAGCATTTTGAGCTCCGCACACTATATCATCCCTACCGTTATATCAGCGGCGACTTGTACTTCATGGACTGGCGGCAGGAAAATCAGATTTTTCGCTGCTATTTAATCGATGTAACCGGACATGGTCTTGCTACTGCCCTTCACACTTCCGCCATCAACGTACTATTGCATGAAGTAAACGATCTGGACCTGCCACTGGCCGAACAACTATTCTGGCTTAATCGTCAGACCGCCCGCTATTTTGAGGATTCTGCGTTTGCCGCAGCCATCATTTTTGAAATCGACTTGGCGACGCACCAGTTACGCTATGCCTGTGCCGGAATACCCGAGTTTTGGCTTTCCACCAAACATCATCGGGGTCCGCTACAAGCAAAAGGAATGTTCTTGGGGATTGACGTAAAGGAAACATTTGAATCACATTCAATCGCATTGGCTCCCGGCGACTGTCTGTATTTCATGACAGATGGCCTAACCGATTTGTTACGACAACGCCGCGAACCGTCACTAGCTGATTTCGACACAATGCTCACCTATTTGACTACTCTGTCTGAATCAGCTGAATGTCGCGATGATGCAACTGCCATCTGTGTAAGAATCCGATCTTTCCCCCGCGAACAGGAGCAATTAAGCGGGTGGCCACGTTTTTTGAATATCAATGGATATGGCGATTATCGACGGCGACGTGAAACGCTGACAAAATGGCTGGAGGAACTAACAGGCCGCGCTCATTCCATGCAAGAGGTCGCAATCAACGAAGCCATCGCCAATGCGTTGGAGTGCCGCGACAATGTCCCCCGGCCGCATCAGGCCCGTATCAAAGTGAACCGGATCGGACAAGTGATGGTTGTAAGAGTCAAAACCAATCGAATCGGTTTTGCCGGCAACGCACTGCTGCGCCGCCTAAAAGCTTCGCCAGAATCGTTGTTCAGCTATGGACAACAGGAATCAATGGGTCGCGGAATTCCCCTGATGGTTTCCCTGTCAGACCGGATCACCTATAATGGCGAAGGGACAGAATTGCTCATGGCTTGGCGGCTGGAACGCCCCTCATGAGCTTTCGACCACAGGTCTTCGGATAAACAGGCCAAAAACTGCCGATAGCAACCCACATACAATAAAGTACCAGAACATCGCCGTATAATTGCCATAATGGTCCAACAATACTCCCGCCACTAAAGGCGCCAAAAAGCCGCCAACATTACCGCCTGAATTCATCACGGACATTCCGATCGGATAAATTTCGCGACCAGCCAGTCGAATCGGATACGTCATGTATCCAGCCGGTGTCAATCCGACAAATAAACCGAACAACAGCAACAATGCAACTGTCCAGCCGAGTGTGACCGGTACGGCAATAAACAAATAGAGACTAGCCGAAGTCAATACACTGCCCCACACCATCACCGGCAAAGGATTGCCGCCTAGCCAATGGTCGACAATCCAGCCGCCTGTCAATGCGCCGATCAGTGCACTAACCCAAGGGACTGCGGCCAACCAACCCATAGAAATCAAATCCATGCCACGTGCATTGACAAAATAGGATGGCAACCAGGTGATGATCCCGTAAAAAACCGAAACAAAAAAGAAATAGGCCAACGTAGTTAGCAATAAATCGCGACTTCTGAGTAGCTCACGTTTTGTCTGTGCAACAGTAACCGTACGGGCAGTACTAAACAGTTTTGCAATCATGCCGCTTCGCTGCGCCGGTTGATTGCTGTTTGTAATCAGTCCGGTTGACCGGATTTCGGCGAGCTCGGCTGCAGAACAGCGCCGGCTCTCTTCCGGGCAGGAACGAATATAGTAAGTCCAGCATCCAGCCACAACCAGTCCGGCAAGTCCGAAAAATTGAAACAGCGCTCGCCAACCCCAATTTACAATAAACCAGGAGCAAAACGGCGGAAACAAAACCGGCGCCAACATGGTTGAGGCCACCATTACAGCAATAGCCCTCGATTGTTCACGCGGCGGAAACCATTGCCCAATAATGGAGTTGCCGCCGACCGAAATAGGTCCCTGCGTTACGCCAAGTCCCAAGCGGTACCAACCGGCCCATGTAAGGGTTGTCATTGATCCGAACAGCCAAAGAAACACTGACATTAGACACAAGGCCGCTCCCACCAGGATTCGGCAGCCAGAACGTGCAATCCATAAACCAGCCGGAATTTGGGTCATAAAATAACCAAGAAAGAAAAATCCCGACAACGCGCCAGCTTCGGTATTCGTCATACCGAACTCACTGACCAGTGCCGGAATCGTGACGCCGATGCTGATGCGGGAGCCAAAAACGAGTGTATACATGATAAAAACGACCAGCAATACGAATTTACGATATCTATTCATTTAGATAATTATTCGCTAACTTCACAGTTTTTCCTGTCAACAGACAAAATTTTTTGTCTGTTGATTTATTTACCCGACAACCACTCGATTGCGCCCGCCATTCTTGGCTGCATACAAGGCATTATCGGCCCTGCTGAGCAATTGAAGCAAGGTGTCATCCGGCGAATTGTATTGAGTGACGCCAATACTCACACTCAACGTAATCGCTTGATCTGCTTTAGCAAAAAAAACCGCCTCTTCGATGCTTTTACGTACCCGTTCCGCCACTAGTTTCGCCTGTTCAACATCGGTTTCCATCAATAGAATTGCAAACTCTTCGCCGCCGATTCGACCAAATACATCATTGCAGCGCAGCATCTGCTGGCAAATTTCCGTCACGGATTGCAACACTGTATCACCTACCGGGTGCCCGAAAACATCATTGACTCGTTTAAAACTGTCCAGATCAAGCATCAGTAAAGAGCCTGCGCCACCATAACGTCGCATGCGCTGCACTTCCTCTTCTGCACGATACATGAAATGACGCCGGTTATAAATCCCGGTCAATTCATCGGTGATTGCCTGGCGTTGCAATTTTTCCTGCATTTTTTTATGCTCGCTGATATCGCGGGCAATTCCCAGTATCCCGATTAAATTCCCCTGTGCATCGCGCAAAGGGGTTTTTTTTGTTTCCAAAAAAGCCTCCTGTTGGTCGGCGGCAAAGGTCACAAATTCTTCGTTAACGCTCTGTTGCCCCGTCAACATGACTTTTCTGTCATAACTACAAAATAAATCAGCCAGCTCCGGTGATACAAAATCATAATCGGTTTTGCCAATAATCTCTGCTTCCTTCGCCCCGTATAATCGTTCGAAAACCTCATTGCAAAACAGGTATCGCCCATTACTGTCCTTGAGCCAGACCAAATCAGGGATAGTGCCAACGATGGTCCGAAGCAGCATTTCTTTGTTTATCAACTTCTGCTCGGCATGTTTACGTTCGATCGCTTGCGAAACTTGCGCGGCAATAGCCGAAAATACTTCCGTCGACAAGAATTCGCCCGGTGCACTATTTTGTTTTGAAAATAAGGCGATCGCACCGAATATTTTACCTGAAGGGTCAATCAACGGTGCTCCCAACCAGGTATTGATCCTGACATAAGCAATCTGGTCTTCCCCGCTTTCTCTGAGCTGCGCCAAATCATTGGCTGTGAGATAAAGCGTTCTGCCGGCTTTCATAATGTACTCGGTCAAACCGAAACCTACGGGACGCCGCATCGGGATCACCCCGCGGTCCGACGCACGATAGTGATAGGCAATCTCTTGTTTGGCTTCATCGAGAATTGCGATGGTAAAGTTTTCTGCCACCGACACCCGCAAAACTGCGGCGTGAATCTTACTATACAACTCGGTCAGAGACGTAGAAAAAACAGCCGCTTCCGCAATTTCCCGCAAGGCAGACTGCACTGTCGCATTGCGTTTCTGTTCATCTTCGGCCTGCTTTCGCTCGGAAATATCAATGACCACCACTCGGGCAACCAGGTTTTCCACGAGATCTTTGGCCAATGCGGCTTCAATGCGCGCCCAAAAAAAGCCGGTTTTCCCTTTGCTCAACCTGACGTGAACTGACTGCGGCAGGCCCGTCTGGAACAAGGCAGCGCATTTTTGCTCAAACAGCGCCCTGTCCTCGTTATGAATAAACTTTACAAACGACTGATGGCTTAACATATGTTCTTCGAGCATCAATAACCGGTTCAGCGAAATGTTGGATTCAAAAACAATTGCCTGTCGTGAAATTGTCATAAAGCCTACTGGCGAGGCATGATAAAAATCATAATAGCGGGCGCGGGAATTTTCCAGCTCCTCCTGGGTACGGATCAACTGTTCATTTTTCAGTTCCAATTTTGTTTGTTGAAGTCGAAGTTCCTGCAATAATAAACGAGCTGCTTCCGGTGAAAGCAAGTCATGATTTTCCGGCGGGTTCAAATCCTTTTCCGTTTTTTTGCGAACATTACTACGTTTTTTTTCAGGTTCAACACGCGTACGGATACGAATCACCGCCCAGTTATTGATATCCGGAATTCTGCATTATCATGTATTACATTGCATTATTCGACGGTATAGCCATAAACCCTTTCAAATTTAGCGACAGCATCATTATATTGTCGAAATCACTTTTTCCCTTACCATATTGGCTAACGCAGATAACGGGGGCGCCAGCCATTTTTCACGATGAAGCAACATAAAGGCCTCATAAGGAATGGATGCCATCTGACATTTTACACGAACTAATGTTCCATTATACAAATCATCCCGCACAGCAAGGTCCGGCATCAGTCCAATGCCCAACCCATGCTTTACACACTGACGAATCGCCTCCATGCTGTCAAACTCCATCAATGATAGCGGTTGTACACCCGCAGCAACAAGCAGATCATCCATTTTTTGTCGGTAACTACCGCCTGAACCCGCGGCAACACTTAATTCTGGAGCAATAATTGTCTGGTTAGCCAGTTCATCCAGTGTTATGCCAGTCCGGTCTGCCAGCTCATGATCCGGCGCTGCAACAAAATAGGCTTCGCCCTTAAACAACAACTGCTGCAAGATATTGGGCTGCCGCGATTCATCAGACATCCCAAACGCAACATCGACCTTGTTTTGCCGAATCCATGCCGCCATTTGGGCGCATTCAATGATTCTTATCACGACTCGCACTCTTGGATAACGCAGTTTATATTCCTTAAGCAATTGCGGCAGCCAAAAGACACAAAGCGATTCTACCGATCCGATCGTCAAAGTGCCTGAAAATGATTCATCCTGCCGAAATGCTCCTGTAATCATGCTGAGATCCTGTTTCAACTTCTCTGCCAGGGGAACCAACAACCGTCCCTGTTCAGTCAGGAAAACCTGACGGCCGATTCGTTCGAACAATCGTACGCCTAGTTCTTCTTCCAACAATCGAATGTGTTCAGAAACGGTCGACTGTGAATAGTTCAGGGCACGGGCGGTTTCACCAAAGCCCAGCATCCTCGCTGCCACCAGGAATGTTTGCAAGGGTTTGATATCCATCTTTATCACCAATCCATCGATTTATCCGATCATTTCCATCTATAACAATCGTTTTATTTTTCCTGTAGCCCATGATAGGATAACTACAACGAAAATGCAAGCAGGAAAGGAAACCCATCATCATGCAGACAGAGCTGAAAAAGAGCATTACTTGGGTGCAGGGCACAGCACTTACGATTGGTGCAGTGCTGGGGGCAGGAATTTTAGTGTTGCCAGCCATTGCTGCTCAATTGGCTGGTCCGGCATCTCTCGTCAGTTGGATTGCTATGGGTTTGCTCTCAATTCCCATGGTTGTAGCCATCGGCGCCATGTCATCGCGGTATCCTGATTCCGGCGGGCTGGCTGCATATGTCCGACGCGCGTTTGGGGATCGAGCCGGCGAAATGACAGGCTTGCTGATTTTGAGCGCTATGCCTTTCGGAATGCCGCTCACCGCTTTGGTTGGCGCTCATTACCTAGGCACTGTTTTTGCTTGGGGAAGTGGCGCAATTCATCTGGCAGCTACGGCACTGATTCTCACCGCCATCCTGCTAAACTATCGCGGCATCGAACTGTCTGGTAAATCTCAGGTTCTGGTCGTCAGTGTAATTTTATTTATCCTGTTTTTTGTAATCATAGCTGCAACACCTACCGTCAACAGCAAAAATTTCACTCCATTCGCACCAAGCGGCTGGTTGCCTGTAGGTGAAACCATGATGCTATTATTCTTTGCTTTCATCGGGTGGGAAATGGTCGGTCATTTGGCGGAGGAATTTCGCAACCCCAAAGTAGATCTTCCGTTAAGTCTGGGAATTAGTCTGGTTATTGTTGCGACAATATATGTCGCTATATCGTTTGTGATGGTTGGCAACGGACTTTATCGTGACACCACTGCCTCGGGGGCCATGTTGGGATTAATTTCCCGCAGCTTGGGCGACAACGCAGCAACAGCTGTTGCCCTACTTGGTTTTTTGATCTGCTATTGTCCGGTACACACCTTTATTGCCGGGTTTTCGCGCTTGGTTTACGCGCAGGCGCGAACCGGGGAATTCCCTAGCCGTTTTGCCCAGTTGCACCCCAGTTTTCAGACACCGCATCGGGCGTTGCTTTCATTTGTTCCAATATTTTGCGGTATCCTAGGCCTTAGTTACCTGTTCCAATGGGATTTAAACACGCTGATCGGCTTTCCAAGCGCTGTGTTTCTACTTGTTTACACAGCCGGCATGTTCGCCGCTTTTCAGATCCTCTCTACTCGGTTCGGACGATCCTGCGCCTTCGTCAGCGCGCTGGCATCCCTGGTACTGTTTCTGTTTGCCGGTATTTATATCTTATATCCACTGATCGTGGTATTCTTAGTCTGGCTACGACAAAAAAGGAAAATGCATCGCAAACATCTAATTAATTATTTATCATAGATATAGCGATTTACGGGGAGTGATTGCTCATGATCAAATGTCCGGTCTGCCAGCAAATGGAGATTGAATACCGAATGGAGAAACGCGATTTCGCCGGCAACCTGATCACCGCAGAAGCGCCTGGCGATAAAATTTTCCCGCCAACCGCCACCGACTGCCAACTTTGGCAGCTATACCACCAACACAGCGGAGATACGGAGCCTGGCCAGGGCATTGCAAAATTAACTGCCTGGATTGCGTCACTCGGCTACACCCGTACGATCAAGCACTGGTAATAATTAATAGCAAAAGTTTATACAGTAAAGAATCAAAGGCTCCGAGCAAAATTGCTCGGAGCCTTTTGGCACATTCCTGCTTAAGTTATCGCATCGGTAATTTGGCCATTTACAGGAGTGGGAATGGCTCCCCCACTTACACTGTTAAGATCTTGTTCTGACAATTCGCTGTTAACCGGTTTCGGCTCTTCATTTTCTATTTTTACACTCATT
>CAYLSL010000036.1:0-18264 GCA_964386615.1 uncultured Veillonellaceae bacterium | reverse complement strand
AAATCGCCGCAGGCGGCAAACCGGCACAGCTCGTGTCCGTTTACCGGCAGTTGATTGATTTGGGATTTAGTTCTTTTGACGTTTCGCTACCGGCTGGCAAAATTCTGCTGCAAGTGGGGATTCCCGCAGACTCACTGCGATTTGTCTGCGATGATTTACTGCAGTTGGATGAATGTATCAGTCAAGGTTGGCGGCGAGTCCGTCTGACGCGCTCATTATGTCGGCGCTTGCAAGATCGCAAACTGCTGGCAAAGATTCAGCAAAACGAGATGGTCATGTCGATCACGGTTCATCAACTGTCGGATCTGAAAATCTGGCGGCAGGCAAGTCAGCAACAGAATGTGATTGACGCAGGCTGGTTCGCTTCGTTGATTTTGCATGACGCTGACGGGAAATGGGATTATTCACACGGGGCGCTGGTTGTTGCCGAGTTCCGACGATTTTGGCCAGGAATCAAGTTCGAGTTTCAGGGAAATTCCTCTTATCAGATGGGAACCGCGGCGGCACTCGGTACGATTGGTGGCGGTGTCACGACGACTATTTGTTCGGTGGGCGGCGCATTTGACGAAATCGCCTGGGAGGAAGTATGGCTGGGCCTCTCCGTTTTGGCGCCGCATCAGTATAAACCGATCGATCAGTTGGTCGGTAAATGTCGCGCGATACTCGCTGTAGCCGGGTTGACGCCACTGTTGCACAAGCCGCTGCTGGGCGACAATGTGTTTGCGCATGAATCAGGCATTCATGTGCATGGGGTTATGAGACAGCCGGAAATCTATGAAGCCTATGCACCGGAAGGCATCGGGCAAACGCGACTGCTGACTATCGGCGGGTCATCGGGACGTCTTGCCGTGGAAACGGCGGCAACTTTGCTCGGCTATGAATGTCCGGCGGAGACGGTAAGTCTGGTAAACGCACAGATTAAAAAAATCAGTGCGGCGCAGGGGCATGGTTTGACCAGGCGGCAATTGCAGTCGCTGTTTTTCAAATACTGCAACCGGCGGCAGGAGGCTAAGTATGGGAGTGTTGCAGCGGGTTGTTGATACGACTCTGCGAGATGGTGAACAAATGCCGGGACTGACTTTTTTTGACCATGAACGGCTGGCGTTGCTGGAATTGTTAAAACAAGCAGGCGTGGGAGCAATTGAGATTCCCGGTCCGGCGATTGATCCGCGTTCGGCGGCATCCGAATGGAGCCGGCAGCAAGACCTGACAGTGATTGTCTGGAACCGGGCCGTGGCCGACGATATCGAACTGTCGCTGCAGGCCGGTTTTCGCCATATCCATGTCTCGCTGCCGGTTTCGGCAGCTCATATTGAGAAAAAGCTCGGTGTGACTTTTGCCTGGATTCTGTGCCAGTTGGAAAGCTGCATAAAAAAAATCCGGGCGGCCGGTGCTCTGGCCTATGTAGGTGCAGAGGACGCTTCCCGGGCTTCGGATGATTTTTTCCTGGAATATGCCAGGCTGGCGGCGGATACGGGGGCGCAGCGAGTTCGTTTTGCTGATACAGTCGGTTGTATGCAGCCAAACGAGGTAGAGTCACGATTGCGTCGGCTGCAGGCTAAATGTCTGATTCCGCTTGAATTTCACGGGCACAATGATTTTGGCCTGGCACTGGCTAACCATCTGGCAGCTGACAAAGCTGGCATCCAATGGCATAACGGCACGGTGCGGGGGATCGGTGAGAGGGCTGGTAATGCGGACTTGCGGGGGTTGCAACATTGGCTGGGCAAAAATGCGCAAAAAAATAGCCCGGGCCATAGTCCGGACCATAAACATGATAGCGAAACAGCCCTATTGACTGCGGAGAAGATTGTGACTGCGGCAATGCAACGGGCAACGCAGGCGCTAAGGTTGCCGTTTCAAGTCTAGGCGACCTCGACCCGGTCCCGGCCATTGTTTTTCGCCCGGTAAAGCGTTTCATCGACTCTCGACAATACATCGTCAAAACTGGTGTCTTCGCTGCGTACCTGGGTAACGCCGATGCTTACCGTAACGCGAATAGCCATATGGCCCGGCACTCCAAGCGTATGACAGGCCCGGCGGAGGCGTACGGCTATTTCAGTGGCGCCAGCCAAGTTCGTTTCTGGCAGTAATAAAGCGAATTCTTCGCCGCCCAGGCGACCGAACAAATCACTGTCACGTTTGTTGCGCAAGACGGTTTCCGCCAGTTCTTTCAGAACCTTGTCACCGACGGGGTGACCGTATTTGTCATTCACATCTTTGAAATGATCCAAATCCATCATTAATAGTGAAAATGGACGGTTATAGCGAATAAAACGGCCAAACTCCTCTTCGGCGACCTGAAAAAAGTGTCGCCGGTTTGCTACGCCAGTCAACTGATCAAACAGCGCGTTCTGAATTAAATCTTTACGCAATTCAAGTGAGCGGGTTTGCGCTTCAAATTGTTGCCGACGATGCGAATAAAACTGACTGGCAGCCCATAGACCGAGGCCGTTTGACAGCAGATACGAAACCGTCATGATGAATAACTGCGCGAAGGGAACAGGCGGTGATTGGCTTAGGCTATAGGTTGTATAGGCTACGATATTGCACAGGCTGAAAAGAACAGAAGGAATGAGGCGAAGCAGTACCCGGACTGGGACCAGTAGATAGATTCCCAATATGATCAAGTAATCCAGTCCGGCATATTGGGAAACCGGTTGCAGATGGTTGAGCATGAATACGTGAATATAGGTAACACAAAGCAGGCTGAACCCCAACCAGTCAAAGACCGTCGGCCTGGTTATCCGCGTTAGAATCCAAAACGCTGCCAGTGTAAATCCTGACAGTGAGAGCCGTAACCATAACGCATTCTGCCAGACGGGGTTAGCACCGAATAAAAGAAAATCAGTGAAGATGAACAATAAATTTACCACGAGCCAGGTTGAACTGAACAAGACAGTTTGTTTCATGTCCTGTTTCAAGTATTGGCGGCGGTAGCCAGTCTCCAGTTCGCCAAGCGAATACTCAACCTGAGATAATTTGCGGATCATCTTCAGTCTCCTTTATGAGCTGAATAAATATTAATGTATTGCGCGAATATTATATCACAAGGGAAGGCCTTATTAGCTATATTTTTTTTATTACAGTCATTGTTTACGGACAAGTATTCGTATTTCGGGCAAGCGGTGCAAGTTGCAGATTATGGTATAATCTAATCGATTATGCTGACAAAACAAGAAGGGTGGAGGTTTAGCAATGCGTTATCAGCAATTGGGCAATACGGGGCTTACAGTGTCCGAACTGGGATTTGGCGGAATTCCTATTCTTCGGCTGGAGTCTTCGCTAGCGGAACGGATTGTATCCCATGCGTTTGAAAAAGGGATTACTTTTTTTGATACCGCCAATGCATATAGGGATAGTGAAGAAAAAATGGGTCGGGCGTTTGCCGGTATGCGCAATAAGGTGGTTATAGCCACCAAGACGATGCGCAGAGATGGTCCCGGAGCATTGGAACAACTTGAACTGAGTTTGAAGCGACTGCAGACCGATTATATCGATCTGTTCCAACTGCATCAGGTGGCGCAGGAGAATGTGTGGCAAACGATTACAGCGCCTGGCGGTGCCTTGGAAGCTTTGCAGAAAGCAAAAGAGGCAGGGAAAATCCGTTTCCTCGGGGTGACTTCCCACAGCCGCCCGATGGCGATCAAATTGATTCAAACCGGATTGTTCAGTACAGTCCAGTTTCCGTTCAACTTCATTGAAGAGGCTGCCAGTGCTGACTTGCATCCGGAAGCCCGCCGCCTTGGTATGGGAATACTCGTGATGAAGCCGTTTGCCGGTGGCGTGATTGACAATGCGACAGTTGCTTTCAAATTCTTGCGGCAATTTCCTGATGCGATTCCCTTACCCGGTTTTGATTCGCTTGAAGCAGTTGATGAAGTCGTTTCTTTTTATGAAACGCCCAACCGGGTTTCGGATGAAGATGAAGCGATGATGCAAACTTATCGGCGGGAACTGGGGCAACAGTTCTGTCGGCGCTGTGAGTATTGCCAGCCTTGTCCGCAAGGCGTTATGATTACACCGGCAATGGGGTATCAAGTAGTGGCACGTCGCATGTCGCCGGCAGTCTCGGTCGATTTTTCCCGGGCTGCAATGGAAACGGTGCCCCAATGTATCGACTGTGGCGTGTGTTTGCAGCGTTGTCCGTATAATCTGCCGATACCCACGATGCTCAAGAAACATTATGCGATGTGGCAACAGCATTGCGAGGCTGTTAAGCAATAATAAAAACGAGGGCGAAAGAAAAGTCTTTCGCCCTCGTTTTTTTGTAAAAGTATGCATGAACTGTTTATTCTTTTTTAGTGCTTTCCAGGCCTAAATTAAGCTGGATCAGCTTATCGTCAGCCAACATTTCAATTACCAGAAACTTTTCCGATAATAAACGGGCCCTGAAATCATTGCCGACTACGAGTGAAGGTGGTGAAATATCAACATCAAGGCCCAGTTGTTCAAACCGGATGGCAGAATTGGCAGTAACCATATTGACCAGTTCGGAAATAGCGCTTTGCGGCAATTCATCAAACTGATCTACCGGCATGCCGCCCATCATGGTGCTTGCGATAGCCTTGGCGGTGTTTTCACTCATATTGTAGGCTACGCTGCCGCGCAAATCCTTGGTCATGCCGATGATCACGGTTACGCCGAGGCTTTCCACGGAATTGCTGCCCATACTGAGTTTTCCCCGCTGAATATCAACAAAACCCAATTGGGGTAATATTTCGCGAAAAGAATCAATTACAGGATTGATTAACCGGGCGTCCATGCTTATTCCTCCAGCATTTCCATACTTAACAGAAAGTTGCCGATTGGCGTATCGGCTGTTACTGAAAGTACATGATGATTCGGCAGATTGGAGATGGTCAGTTTTTTGCCTTCCAGCAAGCTGGCGGAAGTGATGCGAAGATCCAGTCCTTTGGCAATCCGGTTGGCACGGGAAATCCCGCGACCGCAAACCACGTTGGCGATTTCGGCCATTCCGGCAAGCGCGTCGTCAGCGGAAGCAGGGCGGTCAAGCATAGTTTCGGCAAAACGGCTGGCAGTGTCGTGGGAAGCGTCCAGAATTACCCGACCGGAATGTGCACCGGTTATGCCGATGATAGCGCAGATGCCACGGGATTCAAATGGCGTGGACAATTGGGCTGAGACGGAAAAGGTACAAGGGTCTGTACAAAGAGTGCTGGTGAGATATTCTTCAAAGGACAATTGCAACTGCTCCTGATAGGCTGTCCACCATTCCAAAGCAATCCGGCTGATAGCCATATTAATTGTGCGAACCAGTTCTTCACGGGTTGCCGGCTTTTGTAAAAACCAACGGATGCCCAGCAAACGGGCCCGGGTAGTCAAAGTGTCATCTTTCATTGAACTGAGAATGACGATGCGGGCGGCAGAATCACGCAACAAGATTTGACGGCTGCACTCCAGTCCGTCCATATCCGGCATGGTGATATCCATGATGACGACATCCGGTTTCAGCACAAAATACTTTTTGAGTCCTTCCTGACCGCTGGAAGCAAGTCCGCAAATCTCAAAGCTGCTTTCCGGTAGTGTTTTTTGCAACACCGCCTGACTGAATGGTGAGTCATCAACTATAAGGATCCGTATTTTCCGCATGCCCCCACCTCTTTCTGATTGCGATTGACATATTATAAACTATTCCGCCAAGCTTTGCAATTTCCTGCAAAATCGACTGCAAAATCGCTGCGAAAAACCCAGCAGGATTGACAAGGCGCGGCTCGGCAGGAAAACAGGACGAGATGTCGAAATTTAGCAATTGTTATGATATTGTCCAAGCGAGCAAAATGGATTGAGGCGGGAGATTAGTCAATGAATTTTCAGGCGGAACCAACAGGCAATGCAAAGACTGAAATACCTAACGAGATGCCGGAATTTCAATTTCGGGATTTGTTTGATATTGATGAAATTCAACGGATCCAGGATGCTTTTTCGTTGGCTACCGGAGTGGCATCGTTAATCACTGACCTTGCAGGAAATCCAATTACCCGGCCAAGCCACTTTACCCGTTTTTGCAATATGATACGTAGCACAGCCCGCGGGAATGCCCGCTGTATGGAGTCCGACGCTTTCATCGGATTGCTTAATCCTGCCGGACCAGTCTGGGGGTTGTGTCTTAGCGGCAAGCTGCTTGACGGAGGCACAGGAATTACCGTTGGTGACAGGCAGATCGCCAACTGGCTGATTGGCCAGGTTCGTGACGAAGCGGTGGATGATTCATATTATCGGCATTATGCCCAGGAGCTGGGGCTTGATGAAGAAGAACTGTTGCAGGCCTTGGCGCAAGTTCCGCAAATGCCCAAAGATCGGTTTGAACAGATTTGCCAGGCCTTGCATTTGATTGGCGCTCAGTTGTCAATGCTCGCACTCGGCAACGCACAGCAGCGCAAGGTGATTGAACAATTTCAGCAAACACAGTCGGCGCTGCGGGAAAGTGAAGAGCGTTACCGGGCGTTGGTGCAAAAATCTTCCGAAGCCATTGTTTTGATTGACCCGGAAACTCGAACCGTCATTGAATCGAATCTGCACTTCCAGGAATTGATCGGCTATTCCCAGACCGAACTGGATGCGATGCCGATTTATAATTTTGTGCTTGGCAGCCGTGAGGCGATTGATCGGTATTATGACGAGATATTGCCGGTTCAGCATGAACTGCCGGTTGAATCCCGCCAGTTCCGGCACAAGAGCGGTCGGATCGTTGAAGTCGAACGTTCCGGGTCCTTGGTCCACTTGAAGGGAAAAACTGTTTACATGGTAACGGCCAGAGATGTTACTGAGCGCAAGTATATTGAAGAAAAAATGAACTATTTGAGTTACCATGATATGCTGACCGGCCTGTATAACCGGACTTTTTTCGAAGAGGAAATGCTCCGGCGCGACAAGGGCGGCGAGGAGGCCGTCGGGTTGATCATATTTGACCTTGATGGTCTTAAACTGGTTAATGATTCATTTGGCCATGAACAGGGCGACGATTTATTGGTGCGAACTGCCGATCTGATTAAAGGGTGTTTTAGTGAAACTGATCTGGTAGCGAGAATCGGCGGCGATGAAATTGCTGTATTGATGAGAAACTCCAGTCCGGCTCTGATGGAAGCAGCAGTGGAAAAAGTATATGTTGCGGTAGCAGCCCTGCAAAAAAATCCTCAGCGAATTCCGATCAGTCTATCGGCCGGCTCAGCGTTCCGGAGTGATAAGCGTGTATCGATGCGGGAATTATTTCGTGAAGCCGATAATAAAATGTATCGCGGCAAACTGCATCGCAGCCAAAGTACCCGTAGCGCGATTGTCCAGACCGTGATGAGTTTGTTGGAAGCTCGTGATTTTATCACGGAAGGACACGCAGACCGGCTGCAGGAGATGTTGATCCGTCTGGCCAGAGCGGCTGGATTACCGGAGAGCCGAATGACCGATTTGCGCTTGTTGGCTCAATTTCACGATATTGGCAAAGTCGGTATTCCTGACCGGATTTTACTGAAACCCGGAGCATTGGAGCCGGATGAAGTGGTGGAGATGCGGCGGCATTGTGAGATCGGCCACCGAATTGCCCAATCTTCACCGGATTTATTGCCGGTTGCCGACTGGGTATTGAAACATCAGGAGTGGTGGAATGGCGAAGGATATCCGCTCGGACTTTCCGGCGAACGGATTCCTGTGGAATGTCGGATCTTATCGATTGCTGACGCTTACGATGCAATGACCAGCGATCGTCCTTACCGCAAAGCAATGAGTCATGCTGCGGCCGTCGCCGAATTGCGCCGTTGCTCAGGTACCCAGTTTGATCCGAACTTAGTCGAATTATTTATTGGGACTTGTCCGGCAGAAAGAGAAAATCAATAAGAAGACTCCTCGGCTTGGTACAAAAAAAGACAAGGTCATGAAATCATCGTGACCTTGTCTTTGAATTTTATTGGTTTTAGCGCTGATCTGCTCTAAAAATACTAGTTAGGCGAGCAGGTCCATCACGGATTTCGTGTTGGGTTTATGCGAACTCAATAGAGATGCGGCAGACTTTTCAGCTGCTGCCCGGATAAGATCCAATTGCTTTTTGGCATCTTCGGGACCCGTTACTGCCGGCAATGGCGAAGCCATTAGTGCCTGAGCAGTTTCTGAGAGGTTCAGCTCATAGGAAGCATCCAGCTTTGTTTTTGGTTGCGATGTTAAGGTTTTATCGGATTTTTCCTTGCGTTGCAAGGCTTCGGCTGCGCTTTGTCCCGACAGGGTTGATGGTTGTTGCGAGATTCGCGTGGTCATCCTGATCACTCCCCACAATTACTACACTATATTATTCGAGATTATTCGGATTTTCTTAAGTCCATCATAACATAGGATCGACCAAACGATCAACGAGACTGTCGTTAACAAGATAGGGCAGGACGACATGCGCCTTGCCGGCTTGTTCGCGGTTGAACTCACGGATGGTTTCGATGGAATGTGGATTGCGGGCCCAACTGCGTCTGGCTACGCCGCCCATGACATCCCAGAGCATCGCTGAACGGATGATGGCATCAATTCGTTCGCTGCCATCGAGAACCAAGCCAAATCCGCCATTAATCGCTTTGCCGATGCCAACCCCGCCGCCGTTGTGCAGCGCAACCAGGCTCATGCCGCGGGCGGCATTGCCGGCAAAGCATTGGGTTGCCATGTCAGCCATGACATTGCTGCCATCTTTAATATTGGCCGTTTCCCGGAATGGCGAATCAGTACCGCTGACGTCATGATGATCGCGGCCCAGCATGATCGGCCCGACTTCGCCACTACGGACCATTTCGTTAAACCGCAGGGCGATGCGTACCCGCCCTTCAGCATCCTGATAAAGAATTCGGGCCTGCGTGCCAACCACCAGCTTGTTTTTTGCTGCATCACGGATCCAGACATAATTGTCGCGATCCTGACCACGGCGTTCCGGATTGATGCAATCCATCGCTGCCTGGTCGGTCTTGGCCAAATCGGCCGGATTGCCGCTGAGGCAGACCCAACGGAATGGACCATAACCGTAATCAAATAATTCGGGACCCATAATATCTTCCACATATGACGGAAAGATGAACCCATCTTTTTCATCAGTGCCATTCAGCGATACTTCCTTGACCCCGGCATCGAAAACCGCTTTCAGGAAAGCATTTCCGTAGTCAAAGAAATAAGTGCCGCGTTCGGTGAGGGTTTTAATCAGTTCAAAGTGACGGCGCAGGCTGGTGTCAACTGCAGCGTGGAATTGCGTCCTGTTTTCCGCCAACATTTTGGTGCGCTGCTCAAACGTCATTCCCTGTGGACAATAACCGCCGTCATATGGGACATGACAGGAGGTTTGGTCTGACAGCAGGGCAACCGGCACATTTTCCCTGACTACATATTCCAACAGGTCGACAATATTGCCATGGTAGGCAATAGCCATTGGTTGCTTGGCTTTTAGCGCTTCGTCGGCGAAACGGAAGACTTCCGGTAAATCATCGGACATTTTGCTGATCCAGCCTTGCGACAAGCGGGTCTGGATGCGGGAAAGGTCGACTTCGGCAATGATGCCGACACCACCGGCGATTTCGATGGCTTTTCCTTGTGCTCCGCTCATACCGCCCAAGCCGGAAGTAATAAATAAATGTCCGCTGAGGTCTTGATCATGTCTGAGGCCGAGTTTCATGCGACCGGCATTCAGGATGGTGTTGAACGTGCCGTGGACGATTCCCTGCGGCCCGATATACATCCAGCCCCCGGCCGTCATCTGGCCATAATTGGCGACCCCCATCTGTTCGGCAGTTTCCCAGTCATTCTGATTATCGAACATGCCGATCATCAATGCGTTGGTAATAATGACCCGTGGTGCATCCGGGCGGGACGGGAACAAACCGAGCGGGTGACCAGACTCGATCACCAGAGTTTGATCTTGAGTCATCACTTCGAGATATTGCTTGATTAGGCGATATTGCAGCCAGTTTTGGCATACGCTGCCTGTTTCGCCGTAAGTGACGAGTTCGTAAGGATAGAGCGCGACTTCAGGATTCAGGTTATTGTCGATCATAACCTGAAAGGCTTTGCCTTCAATACAGTTGCCGCGGTATTCATCGATGGGCTTGCCAGACAGGGGTTGGCTGGGCATATAGCGATAAGCATAAATCCGGCCGCGCGTCTTTAATTCCTGCAGGAATTCAGGCGCCAGCGTTTCATGCAACGATTCGGGTACATAACGCAATGCATTGCGAAGCGCAATTTTTGTCTGGGCCGGTGTCAGTTTGAAGCCGCGGTCTGGCGCCCGCCGCAAGGCAGGATTGAAAACCGGCGCCGGGGGAAGTTCACTTCCGAGGCCGACAATAAGTTCGTTGGCAGTTTGTAGATTGTTCATCACAAATTCCTCCCCATGAATTAGGAATGACTATTCGATGATCCCGCCGCCTAAAACGGAATTTCCTTCATAAAAAACTACGGATTGCCCAGGCGTAATTGCGCGTTGTTTCTGCGAAAAACGGATTTCTATTCGCTGATCGGCGAGCGGGACGAGCACTGCCGGTTGTTCAGAAGCTGTGGAACGAATCTTGGCCATGGCCTGTAATGGAACTACGGGCGCTGTTCCAGCAATCCAGTTCACATCACGGGCTGATAAATAATCGGTGAATACTTCCGACTCAGGTCCGAGGACGACCCGATTGTTGACTGGATCGATCGAAGAGACAAACATCGGTTGTCCCAATGCAATCCCCAGCCCCTTGCGCTGTCCAATGGTGTAACAGGCAAAGCCTTTGTGCATGCCAAGGACCGTTCCATCTTTGGTAACATAAGGGCCAGGTTTGATCAATCCAGGTACTCTTGCTTGCAAAAAACGACGGTAGTCATTATCCGGAATGAAGCAAATTTCCTGGCTTTCCGGTTTATTTGCCACCGAAAATCCGAATTCAGCGGCAAGGGTTCGCGTTTCCGCTTTGGTAAGTCCGCCAAGCGGCAACAGGAAATGGGCCAGAGTTTGCTGATTCAGGTGATAAAGCACATAAGACTGATCCTTTTTTGCATCCAACCCTTTCAACAGTTGGAACAAGTTCGTCTGGGGATCATGTTGAATCTGCGCGTAATGCCCGGTGGCGACAAAGTCGGCGCCGAGCTCCCGAGCTCGTTGCATCAGCGCGCCAAATTTCAGATGACGGTTGCAGGCGATGCAAGGGTTGGGCGTATGTCCAGCCAGGTATTCCTGCGTGAAATAATCGATTACATCTCGGGAAAAAGCAGCCTGAAAGTTAAATACATAGTGGGGAATATCCAACATTTGCGCTACCCGGCGGGCATCTTCCACCGCAGACAAAGTGCAACAGCTACGCTCCGGGCCAGCTGTTTCATCACTTGCATCTTCTTGCCACAGTTTCATGGTAGCACCAATGACTTCGTAGCCCTGGCGCTTTAATAATGCGGCTGCGACGGAACTGTCCACGCCGCCGCTCATAGCAATAAGAACTTTTTTAGTAGTTTTCATAGAAAAATTATACCATATTCCACAACCAATGGCAGGGCTGTTGTTTTGACATAAATAGATGCGTCTGCTATGATTTACGCGTACGGAAACATTGTCTTTAGGCTGATAATGTTTGATTTTACTGACTTTTTACCATGCGTTGGCATACGAACAAAGAAAGGATGTGGGGCAGGCTCTTGAAAAGATTGTTTTCTCCTTTGGGAGCATTGCTTTCGGGTCAATTTCTTTCCGCGTTCGTTGATAACACACTTTTGTTTATCGCCCAGGCAATTATTCGGCGTGATGTTTTTCCGGACTACTATTTGCCGTTGGTACAGGGGCTTTACCTGGCTGCATATATCCTCGCTTCACCATGGGTTGGCGGCCTTTCCGATTTTGTTCCTAAAGCGAGGGTTCTATTTATCGGCAATATTGTCAAGGCACTTTGTCTGGTAGGATTTTTGCTCGGCATTAATCCGGCGTTAAGTTACGGAATCTTCGGCTTGGGTTCGGTAATTTACAGTCCGGCCAAATATGGCATTTTGCCGTTTTTGACCCGCAATGAAGACCAACTGATGAGAGCGAATTCATGGATGGAAGGAACGACGATTGCAGCGATTCTCAGTGGTGCTATCGTAGGCGGCTTCTTGTCCGATTATTCGATTTCACTGGCTTGTGTACTGGGCTTGGTATTATATGCAGCATCAATCGGATTTACTTTTTTAATTCCGCTGAATCCCAGTCGGGGCCATATGCCGGGTTGGCACGCAATTGGTGAATTTATCAGTGACATCCGGTATTTTATGGTGCATGTGGATGCGCGATTTTCGGTGATCGGTTCGGCGTTTTTCTGGACGGTTTCCAATATCCTGCGTCTGGGGATGTTTATCTGGGTGCCGACGGCATTGGGGTTGGCCGGCAATAAACCGGTCAGTTTGCTGATGGCTGTTATTGGCATCGGTATCGGGATCGGTGCGCTCATGGCGCCACGTTTTGTTACGATCCGGACTTACCGACGGGCAATCTTCTTTGGTATCATTATGGGTGTGGTTGTTATGACATTGAGCTATGTCCATACCTTGAACATAGCAATCGGCTTGATTTTTCTGGTAGGAGTGCTGGGCGGGCTGTACATTGTTCCGGTCAATACATTGAATGAATATCTGGGAGATCAGACGATCGGCACCGGGCGGGCGACAACAGTTCAGAACTTTGCTGAGAATACGTTTATGCTGCTCGGAACAGGCGCCTATTCGATGGCAGAATATATTTGCATTCCAATCGATCATACCATTCGCTGGGCGGGGATCTTGTTGCTGGCTTTTATGGCGTTTTTAGCTTTTTATCGCAAGGGGGAACCGATTGCGGTTCGCGGCGATGTTGAATAGACTTTTAGCCTGTTGGGGAGAATAATAAGGAGGTTATGTTATGGAATGGCCAGAACTAAAAGCAAATGCCAAAGCGCAATTTAATGGAGCCTGCAGAATTTGTCCTGTCTGCAACGGCCTTGCATGTGCCGGCGAGGTTCCTGGTATGGGCGGAGTCGGTACAGGGATGAGTTTTCGCAATAATGTCAGTGCGTTGGCGGACATTACGCTGAATTTGCGCACGGTGCATCGTGTCAATGCGCCGCTGATGTCGACAGCCCTGTTTGGGCAAGAAATGAGCATGCCGGTATTGGCGGCAGCGGTTGGCGGTACGGCACTGAATATGAAATGCTCACTTACTGAAGCTGAGTATTCGGCGGCTGTTGTAACCGGATCCGTGCAGTCCGGTGTACTGGGCATGACTGGTGACGGACCAAATCCAGAAGTATTTCAGGGCGGGCTGGCGGCAATTCGGGCTGAGCAAGGCAAAGGAATTGCCATTATCAAACCGCGCGAATCAGAACGGATCGTGTTGCTGGCAAATGAAGCCGCACAGGCTGGTGCAGTGGCGTTTGGCATCGATATTGATGCTGCGGCGCTGTTCAATATGACTCGCACGGGACAGCCGGTCGGGCCGAAAAGTTTTATCGAGCTCGAATATATCAAGCGCAACACGCAAATTCCCTTCATTGTGAAAGGGATCATGACGGTTGATGATGCGTTGGCCTGTGCTGAAGCGGGGGTCGATGCCATCGTGGTTTCCAATCATGGCGGTCGGGCACTGGACCATACACCCGGTACAGCAGAAGTGTTGCCAGCGATTGCCCGGGCCGTAAAAGGCCGTCTGGTCGTAATGGTCGATGGAGGGGTGCGTACTGGAACCGATGTTTTGAAGATGCTGGCGCTTGGCGCCGAATTTGTTCTGATTGGCCGTCCTGTAATTACCGGAGCTGTCGGTGGCGGCGTTGCAGGCGTTAAGTTGGTTATGGACCGAATTGCCGCTGAGCTGCGGACAGCAATGGTATTGACCGGTACAAACGATGTGCGGGCCGTATCATCGCGGGTGATTTATCCGCCAGCCTGGTAAGGGGTATTAATCGCAGCGCACTTCGCTGAAGGCGACGGCAGGGCTGTTTAGGGGAATTACGGTTGGCGTTATTCGGTTGAGTTCTGCCAACAACCAGCCCTGCTCCGACTCGCTCAAGAGTTGCAGGGCCTGTTCTTTTGATTCGGCGACGATAATTGCCAGGGCATCAGTATACATGGACTGATGCACGCAGGGTTCGTTAAACATGCTCCAACTATGGAACTTCCGGTTATGTCGCCAGATGTAAATTTGCACGGCACAGGCCTCCTCAGCTATTCGTTTACATGATTCATTGAGTCTTCTCAATTATATTTAAGGGGGGTGTAGGGATTGCAGCGGGTTCGGGTTTCACAACTGACTGAAGGGATGATTACGGCCAGAAATGTATTCAGTACCGATGGCCGGATGCTGCTGGCAGCTGATAAGGAAATTACCGAATCCTACATCCGACGGTTGCAGGAAATGGAGGTTTATGCCATTTATGTGCGTAATCCGCTATTTGATGATGTGGAAATTCCGCTGGTGCTTTCTGAAGAAACCCGCAATCAATCCATGCAAACGGTCAAACGTGCTTTTGAGGTGCTGCGCAACAA
Organism: uncultured Veillonellaceae bacterium; assembly: GCA_964386615.1. Lineage (GTDB taxonomy): Bacteria > Bacillota > Negativicutes > UBA1444 > UBA1444 > UBA1444. Next base: position 3,774 of record CAYLSL010000036.1, on the reverse strand, counting down.
GCGGAACGATGTTTCCTTTGAGGAAATACAGGCTGTTTCCCGGCGGATCGTTGCTGAAGTGCTGCGTAATCGGCGGGCGCTGGTACACCTGACTGAAATCAGGTCGCACGATGACTATACTTTTGCCCACTCGGTCGATGTATGCGTGTTATCTGTACTGGTAGCGGTTCATTTGGGCTATACGGAAGTAAAATTGCAGGAATTGGCGGTTGGCGCGTTGCTGCACGATGTCGGCAAGACAAAAATTGAACCGGATTTGATTAATAAACAAACGGCCCTCGATGAAGATGAAATGGCAATCATGCGCGGACATACCATGTTCGGCTTTGATATTTTGCGCAGCTACCAAGGCAAGATGACGCTGCCGTCGATTCATATTGCGTTGCAACATCATGAAAAATATGACGGGACCGGCTATCCGCGCGGCTTGAGTAAAGACGATATCCACGAATATTCGCGGATTGTTTCGATAGCAGATGTGTATGATGCGGTTACCTCTGACAGACCCTATCGCAAAGCCTTGTTGCCGCATGAAGCGTACGAGTTGATGCTGTTTAATGGCAGCCAGCATTTTGATCCAATGATTTTACCATTGTTTTTACAGCGGATTGCCATCTATCCGGTTGGCACGGTAGTACGGCTGAACACCGGTGATATCGGCGTTGTCACAAGTGTGCCGCCTGAAATGCCGCTCAGGCCGACATTGCGGTTGATTCTGGATAAAAATCGCCGCTTATACCCCGGAGTAGTTGAATTTGATATGCAAAACCACCTGACCAGTTTTGTCGATCAGGTGGTGGATGGGCAGGAATTGATGAAGTTAATTTAGGAATCCGCTGAATCGGAGTGGTTTGCGTGATGGCGATGCAATCCTAGCGCTTCCAGCGGTTCGCTATTGGGATTGGTAACCGCTGACTTTTCCGGTGAGGCATTGGCAAAGTTTTCTACTAGTTTGGTTGTGACTCTGGAATCGGTTAATACGCCTGGGCCTCCCACACACCCGCCAGTACAGGCCATACCTTCAAAAAAGTTGGCATCCCGTTTCCCGGCCTGGATTTCCTGCAAGCACTTTTTGCAATTGCCCAGTCCCTCGCAGCGTTCGGCCTGAACCTGAACATCCGGCGCCAGTTGCGCCAGTACATTTTCTACGGCTTGCAGCACGCCGCCGGCCCGGGCGAAGATATTTCCGTCTTTGGAGCCTGCTGAGGCAAAAGATCCGGCTTCCATTTCCGTTACATTAACCCCGGCGCCGACAATCATCGTCGCCAGTTCTTCAAAAGTCAACACATAGTCAACAACGCCCGGATAACGTTCCGCTTCGCTTTTTTTTGCGATGCAGGGACCAACAAACACGACGATCCCTTCGGGATCGTTTTTCTTTACATTCATGGCCGCAGCCACCATTGGCGAGACCAGCGACGAAATATTGTCTTTCATGTCCGGCAGATGTTTTTCCACCATGCCGACAAAAGCGGGACAGCATGAGGTAGTCATCAGATTGCCGTTATCGCGGGTGCGTTCAATAAATTCACGCGCCTCTTCCACGGCAACAGCGTCGGCGCCTACCGATACTTCCTGAACTGCATGAAAACCAACTTTGGCAAGGCTGGCCCAAATCTGTCCCGGGCGTACCTGTACCCCAAACTGGCCAATAAACGCCGGCGCCAAAAGCGCGTAGACCCGACGCCCGGCCTTGATACGCTGAATAACCTGAACAACCATCGAACGATCAGAAATCGCGCCAAATGGACAGGCCATCTTGCAGGCGCCGCAATGGACGCATTTATCATAATCAATCACGGCTTTACGCGCTTTGTCAGCAGTGATGGCGCTAAGCTCGCAGGCGCGTTCGCAGGGACGCGAAATCTCGATGATCGCGCCGTAGGGGCAAGACCGCTTGCAGAGACCGCATTCCACGCATTTTGATTTATCAATGAACGAACGGTTGGCTACAACGGAGATTGCTTTTTTGGGGCAACTGGCAATACAGCTGTGAGCCAGACAGTTGCGACAGGCATCGGTTACGATAAAACGGTCGAGTGGACATTGATCGCAAGCGACCGGCAATACCTGGATGATCGGGGTATCGGCAATGTCGCCGTCCAATGCTGCGATGGCGGCTTCGGGAATCGTGGCCGTCATCGGCTGGCTCAATGCCGATTTGATTCTATCCTGCAGTACCGCCCGTTCTTTATGGACGCAACAACGATATCGGGGGCCCTCATCGGTGACGACAGATTGCAAAATATTTTCTGCGTCTGTGTGCAACCGGCCCTCGAAAGTCATCTGGGCAATTTCAGTTAGAACCTTGCGGCGAATTTTGGTAATCTCATTGATTTCTGGCACTGTTTGTCTTTCCCTCCAATTATGATAAATTAGCCTGCAATACTTCCAGCAGTCGGTCAGGCGTGGCATTACTGATCAATTCTCCATTAACACGGATATTGGGGCCTTTGCCACAGTTTTTGAAACAGGTGACACCTTTGATTTCAATTTTTTGACGTTGATCGGCCGGTAGCGATTCCAGGACAGTAACCAAATCCTGGACGCCCATCAGGTGGCAGGAAGTACCCATGCAAAGTTCAACAGTCAACATGAAGAAGGGTTCACTCCTTTTATTATATTATATGTTTTATGATTATACCCATTCAATATGAACGACCTTGCCAAGTGTTTCGAGCTGCGTTCGCAGCCGGCTGAGAACCTGGACTTTGATGTTCATCGCATTGGGGAGCAGGGGATTTTGGTGGGCTGGATTGACTGCGCCGCCGGCCCAGATATGAACATGATCTGATTCCAATAACATGCGGGCAACCAGGCTGGCGCCATCCTGCCGTTTGGACTGACGGAGCTCCTGCGGTGACCGCAAGCGATCCACTGCGGCATTGAGCGTCAAGACTCCTTCGGTGACCAGGTCGATGCCTTCCAGGTGAGCGATGGGGGGAATACTGGGGTCGTGATATTCCAGGGAGACTTTTAACGGTTTGCCAATCGTCCGGCTGACCAACGTGGCCGTGGTACCGCCGGATACGATTTTACGTCCCGGCGCCGCAAGAAGACGCTGGACAACAGCCGCATCATGTTCCGGAGATGCTGGCGGGCCCATCATCAGGTTGATACGGCGGGGGCGGCGTATTTTTATCGCGACAATCGTGGTATCATCACCCGGTTTGCCGAGGTAGTAACCTTCGCAACAGTTCAGTAGAGAGGAACAGAGTTCCTGGGTATCCGCAGCTTTGGCGATATCTTCCGACAAGCGACCGGCCACTCCGTTCCAGCCGAGCCCGAGTGGCAATAGCCCGCCGATTCCGGCATGAATGGCGCCATCGCTGACCAAAGTGAGCCAGTCATTTTCCTGCAGCTCGATCTGTCCGACCAATACTTCCTTGCCGCCGATGATTTTGGCCTGGGTAGGGAAAGGCATGACATGGCCGGCGCGGCACAAAAAAGTGCGAGGACTGTCAAATTCAACCAGAGTGGCATTGCCAAGCAAGTCGATCCGCAAAATTTGCAGGGTTGAATAAGCAATTTTTCTTTCCTTGCAGACTGGCAGCGTTTGGGCAATCGTTTCCACGACATCATCCAAGCTGGCGCCGCGTGCCAGCATGGATGATGCGATTTTTGTGGTCAGGGTGGCGAGAATATTGGCTTTGACGCCGCTGCCCAATCCGTCTGATACTACAACGATTACCGAATCGGCGGTGCGGGTTACCTGCACGTTGTCACCGCACAATTCTTCGCCGTGCTTACAAAGCTGGGCAATGTTAACTTCTG
>CAYLSL010000035.1:9360-18459 GCA_964386615.1 uncultured Veillonellaceae bacterium | reverse complement strand
ACCCTTTGCAGTACTTTTTGTTGATTGTTAGTGCCAAGGTTACGCCTCCATTTCAGAAAAGATTTATTTGTAATTATAGAAATCTGTTATTTAGCCTGTGCTGCGATTTTCTTGCTTTTGTTCCATTGAATAAAGACTGCGATACCAAGCACCACAAAACCAATCATATCAGTATATAAGCCAGGGTCAACCATCATGAGCCCGCCAAAGAAAGCCATCAAACGAATAAACGGATTCGCTGGCGCCAAGAAGTAACCAATCATTGCCGCACCAAGCCCTACCATGCCGATCAGCGCAGTAATCAACGCCCAAATCAACTCGCCGGCAGTCGTATTGATCATCAAAATCGCTGGTGAAAGCACGAAGATATACGGGATTACAAACGCAGCAACAGCAAGTTTTGACGCTTCAACACCCGTTTTCATCGGGTTGCCGCCGGAAATCCCGGCGCCGGCAAAAGCTGCTAATGCAACTGGTGGTGTCACGTCGGCGATGATGCCAAAGTAAAATACGAACATATGCGCCGCCATCAGCGGAACACCCATCTGAATCAGGGCAGGCGCCGCAATCGTTGAGGTAATGACATAGTTTGCCGTTGTCGGCACACCCATTCCCAAAATCAACGAAGTAACCATTGTAAAGAACATCGCCGGCAACAGCATTCCGCCAGCCAGGTCAATCAACGCGCCAGCCAGTTTCAGCCCCACACCGGTCTTAGTCACGATACCGATAATGATACCGGCCGACGCACAGGCGATCATGACGCCCAGAACCCCTTTAGCGCCTTTTTCCAATCCCTGAATGATTTCCATCGGTTTCATCCGGGTTGATTTGCGCAGGAAGGATGCAATAATGGCGAGCACAATCGCGGCAAGAGCAGCTCTGGTTGGTGAATAGCCCGCCACAAGTAAATAGATGATCCCAAATAACGGTAACGCTAAATGGCCCCGTTCCACAAACAGTTCTTTAAATTTGGGCAGTTGATCGCGTGGAATCCCTTTAAGACCATTCTTTTTTGCCTCTAGGTGAACGCCAATCCAGACGCCTGTATAATACAATACTGCCGGAATCGCTGCTGCTTTGACAACATCAAGATAAGGAACGCCCATGAATTCTGCCATCAAAAAAGCTGCAGCACCCATGATCGGCGGCATCAGCTGACCGCCAGTCGAAGCCGCCGCCTCTACCGCGCCGGCAAATTCTTTGGAATAACCCATTTTTTTCATCATCGGTATCGTAAAACTGCCGGTACCAACAACATTACCGACCGAGCTGCCGGAAACCGTTCCCATCAAGCCGCTTGACAAAACCGCGACTTTCGCAGGACCGCCCGCCGCCCAGCCAGCCAAGGCATTGGCGATATCGATGAAAAATTTACCCAATCCTGTTGTTTCAAGGTAAGCACCAAACAGGATGAACAGGAAAATAAAGGTGGAAGAAACACCAAGTGGAATGCCAAAAACACCTTCAGTAGTAAAATAAAGATGAGAGACCACATCGCCTACATCAAGCCCGCGATGCGCCAAAATATCCGGCATGTAAGGACCGGCAAAGCCGTACACCATAAACAGGATGGCAACAATGACAATCGGCCAACCGACGACGCGACGCGCCGCCTCAATCACCATTAGAATCCCTAATGTACCGACGATCATGTCTTCTGAAGTGATCTGGCCGGAACGCAATACCAAGTCACTGTAAAAAACCACCACATACATCGGCAACGCCGCGCCAATAATTGACAACAGCACATCCAATGGGTGTACGCTCGTTTTTGACCAAGAGGCCCGGGTCGGATACATTAAAAAAATCAGGGCCATACCAAAACTTAGATGAATTGCGCGTTGTAAATGCGCATCCAAAACACCAAATACGGATGTATATAATTGAAACAATGAGAACGTGATGGCAATCGCGCTGACAATCAGTGCCATAAGGCCGCTCAGATTACGTGTGTTGGATTCGGTGTCATACTTGCGGAGAACTGCTTCCGCATCAATCTGGGCTTTACGCAACATTTCCTGTTCGTCCAGGGTGTGTTGCTCTTCCGGATTTTGAACCACGTATTTCCCTCCTCTATCATTAAGCTTCAGCTTTTTTTGTTCTTTGTATACATTTTATGCTAAAAGAACAAACTATTCTATACTATCGGTGAAAATCTTTTCGAATCACTACTAGAGAACCTGCTGTATACCATTGGTAAATCGGGTAAGTCTTATTACTCAACTCAATCGAAACAGCAGCCTCTGGACCCACTCTCAATTTGATCTCCGAATATTCACGATGCAGATTTTCTAGAAGCAGCCAACCATCGGATACCCTTAGAGTTCCCTCTTCCGGCAGTGATGGCAATCCAACTCCGTAAGACTTGTAGGCTGTGGAAAAAAGCAACAGCTTTCCATTGTCAAGAATTCGAAAGGATTCGATCACCGGGGTTTTTTCGACCGAATGAGTATACCGCAATGAAAATGATTTGGTGTCGCCTATCTCAATAAACCGGTCTGGTTGCCCGGCAGACTGCAGGACCAATCGTTCTGGTTGGCCGCATCCCCCGATTACTGCGATCAGGCTGCACAAAAGCAATACAATCACTGGATGCCGTAAAACGTACACCGTGCATACACCCACAAAAGACCGGGAACCGCAAGCGGTCCCCGGCTCAACATTGAGTCAACTTACGATAGTCGGTTATTTCTCTTTAAAGAATTTGTCGGCGCCAGCATGGACTTTAATGCCCATACCTTCCAGCGCAGTTGTTTTTTGGATATTAGCGCCCAGTGCATGAGCCGCTTTCATCCGGTCGAGATTCCCATACAGGGCCTTGGTCATTTTATAGACCAGGTCCGCATCCACTTTACTGCTGGTAACAAGCATTGCTTTAACAGCAACGGTATCGACATCGCCTTCCACCGTTGGATAAGTTTTGCCTTTGATGGTTTGTTTGGCATAGAACGGGTACTTTTTGATCAGAGCTTCCGCTTTGTCGGCAGGAATGCTGACCAGAGCAACTTTATGCTGGGCAGCGATATCCTGAATCGCCGCAGTCGGGGCACCGGCAGTTACGAATGCAACATCAATATTGCCGTCTTTGAGTCCGTTGGCCGCTTCACCAAAAGACAAATATTGCGGTTTGATATCAGCATAGGTGATGCCGAAAATTTCCATGATTTGACGGGCATTGGCTTCCGTACCGCTACCAAGCGCACCGACAGCCACGCGTTTGCCTTTGAGGTCGGCAACGGTTTTAATGCCTTTGCCTTCAATGGTTACGATCTGGATGGTTTCATTGTACAACGAGGCAATCCCTTGGATCGCTTCGACTTTTTTGTCTTTGAACATTTCAGTTCCGTTGGCGGCATAATACGCAATATCATTCTGGACTAAAGCCAGTTCCACTTTGCCATCTTTAATCAGGTTGATGTTGGCCACCGAAGCGCCGGTGCTTTGTGCACTGGCATTCATGCCAGGAATGTTTTTATTGAAAATTTCGGCCATGGCGCCGCCCAGTGGATAATAAACTCCTGCTGTTCCACCAGTTGCAATATTAACAAACACTTTTTTGTCAGCTGCCGGAGCCGCCGGAGCTGCCGGTTTTTTGTCCCCGCCGCCGCAACCGGCCAATAGTCCAATAACCAACATGCAAACCACGAGAAGCGCAAACGATTTTTTCATGTGAAACCTCCTGATTTTAAATATATTTCCGGAATACTAACGTGGTGGGCAAAAGCTGGCATCGCCTCCTCAAACAAATACCTTAATTAAGATTGTTAACATATTGTTAATTCAACAGTTATTTTGAATTCCCTGCAAAAACAAGACTAATGATGCAAAAATTGTCCAGGAATATTTGTGTTCTTATATCTAACATCTTGCTACAAAACACAAACAGCTTCTGACAGTGGCACGGTGGCAAACATTTTTTCGTATGCGTTATCCGGTCGCTCATGCTATAATAGCTAGGAAAATCTTCAGAAAGAGGTCATGCAATGTTAGAAATGGAATCGGGAAATTTCACGCTTAAAATCGCAAAAACACTCTGGTTCAACATTTATCGCGGCTCAATCCATGGTGCTGCCGGGGAATACGTAGCAACGGTCCGCATCATTCCCGGCCTGCCGCTTGATCGCAGTGAAGTTCCGGCTGATGCGCCGGAAGCACGTCCTTACCTGATTGTCATCGTGGAAGATGCAACCGTCGATCTGGCTGAATTGGTTCATTTCGAGTCGGCCGTAACGGATTCCCTACTGCAAACGCTATCCCGGGAAACGTTCAAGCCGGAATTCATCCAGTTTTTCTATCCGACTCCTTCCATCGAAGAACCGGATGCTTTGTTGTCTTAAACCCCTTAACGAGTCTTTAACGGATCCGCATCAATAGTTTGTCTGCAACCGCCGCTACCTCGACCAGTTTTTGCTGGTCTTGGAGCGGCAATTTTTCAACCATTTTGCGCTGCACCAACACATAACCGGTATCGCCTTTGCGCAGCAACGCACTCAGCTGGTCACCGGTCTTGAATTCCCGGCCAAACTTCTCCGCATAAAAAGCTACGCCTGGTTGAAGAAATTTCTGAACATGAATGGGGGAAACGCCGTCATATTCTTTAAGAAATTCGGTTGCAAAGCCTTGAGAAGCAAAGTAAGGGGCCAACCCAGGCATTAGCAGCGAAGTGACCATGGTCACGAACAGCGCCATGCCGACGACCTGTACCGCGACAACATTACCTGTGCTACGCCGCCAGAAGAAATAAGCCGCCAAAAAAGTCATGACGAGAATCACTGCAGCGCAACCGAGCACCCCGGCTTCAATGTATGGCATTGTATCGAGTGCTTTGAACAGTCCGAAAATAAGCGCTGATCCAAGCAATAGGGTAAGCAAGGTAGCTGCAATGCGTGGTCTGGCTCTCCCCTGCTCCATCATTTGATCGATGTACCAGCCGGCAATGACCGCCAAGGCCGGAAACATCGGTAAAATATAGGACACAAGTTTGGTGGCGGACAAAGAGAAAAAAACAAATACAACTGCTGCCCAGATAATAAAGAACAGCAATATCGGTCGTTCGCGGCTATTGCTGGTCAAGGCCGTCCAGATTGACTGAAACAGGATTGGCGTCCAGGGGAAAAAACCCACCAGCAAAACCGGGATGAAATAGTACCACACTGCACCGGATGCATGTTCCGGCGAGGTAAACCGGGTCACATTATGAAAACCGAGAAACGTGTCGACAAACGCCGCACCGTGGTAATGCGTCATCAATCCATACCAGGGAGCGGCCACCACCATAAACAGCAAAATACCAGGCAAGATCGACATCCGGGGCAGCTCACTCCAGCGGTTCATGATCAATAAATAGAGAAAAGCAATCGCGCCGGGAAAAAACAGTCCAATCGGCCCCTTGGTCAAAACGGCCAATGCGGCAAACAGATAAAACAGCAGATAGCGCTTTTCAATAAAGGACAATAACGAAATCATCAGGCACAAATTCAGCGTCATGTCCGTAACCGCCGCCTTGCCCAGATAAAAATACTCCAGACTGGTCAGCAGCACCAATGCACTAAAAAATCCGATTCGTACATTGAACAACCTGGAAACGGAACCAAACAGAAACAAAGCTCCAGTCACTGCAAACAAAGCGGAAGGGAAACGGGCGGCAAATTCGCCCATGCCGAAAATTTGCGATGAAGCCGCCACCAGCCAATAGTACATCGGTGGTTTGTCATACCAATAATCACCGTAAATCCTTGGTGACAGCAGATCGCCGGCCGCCAGCATCTCTCGCGGTGTCTGGGCATATACCGGTTCATCCGGGTCCAGTAGCGGGTAACTGCCCAATTGAAAAAACATGATAAACAACGCAACAAATAATATGCAAAAAAACTCTGCGCCAAAACGTCTCACGCTTTTGTCCTCCTAAATGCTTGATAGGTACGAAGCAACCCTTCGCGTAATCCAATCCGTGGTTGCCACGACAGTGCCTTGCAGGCTTCGCTGTTTCGCAACATCGAACGCAGGATGTCACCGGAACGGGCCGGTTGATATATCGGTTCCTCAGTGCCGCCGGCAATTTCTGCAAACAGACCCGCCAGCTCCTTTACCGATGTTTCCGACTGGGTACTGACATTTAATATCCGATTCGTATGCGGCGTCAATGCCGCCTGCACGTTGGCAGCCGCCACATCACCCACATAGACAAAATCGCGCGTCTGTCCGCCATCACCATAAATAGTCAGCGGTCTTGCCTGATTCAGGCAGCCGGCAAAGATGCTGACCACACCACCCTCACCGCGATCTCCCTGACGCTCGCCATAAACATTGGCATAGCGAAGGATCAGATAGTTCAAGCCATACAAAGCATGATACATCTGGATATAATTTTCTGCCGTCAGTTTGCTCAGCCCATAAAAGGAAGCCGGCCGCTTCTCAGCCTCTTCCGGCACTGGCAATTCAGCGGAATCTCCATATACGGCTGCGCTGGATGCAAAAATAATCCGCTCCACTCCGTATAAACGGCAGCCTTCCAAAACCTGCAGCGTGCCCAGTACATTCATCCGGGCATCGACATCCGGATGTTCCAGGGAAGAAGCTACGATCGTTTGTGCTGCCAAATGAAACACAACATCAAACTTTTCCCGGGCAAACAATTCCATCAGTTCGCCATCCAATACACTGCACTGGAAAAAATCCGCCGCCGGATTGATATTTTCCATTGAACCGGTTGACAGGTCATCCACGATGAACACGCGGTGGCCTTTTTCCAATAACTGATCGACAATGTGCGAACCAATAAAGCCGGCGCCGCCGGTAACTAAAATTTTCACTGCGGAACTCCTTCCTGTTTCTGGTCGGTTTTTCCTTTGGCAAAAAACGACAGCCCGAATACTTTTACGGTAAAGTAACCGCCGATACAGGCCGGCAGATACTCGGCGAACAAACGCCAGCCAAGGGCTGTAACGCCGACAGTGCCCAGGGGAACCAAACTTTTGTAGCTACTGATGAACAATCCTTCCGCAACCCCGGCGCCTCCCGGGGTCGGGGCAAAATACAGCAGCAAGTTGAGAAAAATCATCCGGCCCATCACCAGCAGCCAGTCCAGCGACGCACCCATGCCGGCAAACAGCAGCGGCACCATCGTGTATAGTGCCAAAAGGCTAAGCGCCGATTCAAGAAAAGCGCGCATCACTTGCAGCGGCGACGCCGCAATCAGGCCAAGCGCCCCCCGCATGTCGCGATACACTTTCATCAGGCGAAACCGCCAGCGTATCGGCAAGCGTTTTAGCGTAACCACCGCCAGACGGTCAGAAATCCGGCTACGCAACAACGCCATGGCTGCAATCACCACGCCGACCAGAAGTACCGCCCCCCGCACAATCGTCTGCCGGTCAAACCAGGGCAATAGGTACGGGTCATAGTGGAAAACGAACGGTAAACAGACCAACAAAAAGAAAATGGACAGAATCGTGCGAGCCAACACGACAACCGTAGCCGAACCAATCGGAATTCCGGCCCGTTTCAAAAACAGTACCTGAATCATTGCACCGCCGCTGGCGCCCGGGGTAAGCAACGCCAAAAAATAATTGGCGAAAACCACGCGGACTGCCGCTGCCAAAGAGACTCGGTAGCCAGCCACGATACAGAGCCGGATCAGCCGCATTGCATCAAAATACATGCCGACAGCAATCGCCAGCAACACTCCCAGTAAGGAAACCGGGTGAAAATCGGCGAGTGACGTCAGCGTGCTGATATCAAATGTATAATACAGCACCGCCAGCGAAATGCCGGTAATGATGACAATCAATGCAATCAGACGCAGCCACGAAATGTTCATGCTATAGCTCCCGGAACGAAATCAGATGAATCTGCCTGTCAGCGATGAGCTGCCTAACCGTCGCGGCGCAAGAAGCCTGCCGTTCCGCATCCCACTGATAGCCCCATGGATATAGTGCTGCCAGCGATGGGTCCGCCAAACCCGGATGAGTCATCACTTCGGTGTCTCCCGCCGGCAACTGCTGCAAAATCGCCAGCAACGCCGCTTCCGTCAACTGGCCGCCGGCCAGCATGCCAAAGAAGTGATCGGTAATACGGATTCCCGCCGCCGAAGCTTGCTGGCGGAAAAAATTGGCCAGCACTGTCAGTCCGCCGCGGCCGATCAAACGTCCCACTGCAGCCGGCGTTGCCCCGATAAAACAAACCGGTTCGGCCGGAACCCGGATCGCCCGGATCGAAAAACGTCGGGCCAAATCCAGCACAATGCCGCCGATTCCCGGCAACACATGCAAATGCTGATGACTGTCAAGGTGTGACGGCAAAATGCCAGCCAGCCGAATCTTTTCGAGTTGCGCTGCAAGTTCCCGCTCGACTTCCGCCAGCCGGATTTTCCCGCTTAAAAAGCGTTTCAGAAAAACTGGATAACTACCATAAAAATCACCGTTTTCCACAACCAATGAGGGAACTTCTGCCGCTGGCAGCACCGGTCTGGCGCCAACCAGAGTCAGATGGACGCCCACACCCAGCTCTGGACAGTGTTTGGCAATCCGCACCGCATCGTCAAACGCAGCCCCGCCAGCCATCAGGCTGGCGCTGCTGACGATCCCTTCCGAATGTGCAGCCTGAATCCCTTGATTCACCGCCGCATGCAGTCCAAAATCATCGGCATTGACGATCAGCCGCCTCATGCAGGAGTGCGGTCTCCTTCTTCGTGAAACGCATAGGCGCTATGGTTGTGAATCGACTCGAAGCTCTCGCATTCGACCTCGAACCAGGTTACCCCTTCCTGTTCACGCAGCGCCAACACCAGGTCCCGCAACACATCTTCGATGAATTTCGCATTATCGTAAGCTTTTTCCGTGACAAATTTCTCGTCTTCACGTTTCAATAAGGGGTATACGGGACAGCTCCCCTGCTGTTCCATCAATGCCACCAGGTCTTCAATCCAAATAAACCGGCCGGGAACATATTTGACCCGCACTTTCATCACGCCACGCTGATTGTGGGCCCCGTAGTCGGAAATTTCCCGGCTGCACGGACACAGCGAAGTAAATGGCACTGCCAATCCCAAAATAAAATCCAAGGGGCCATTCGTACCCAAATTTCCTTCAAACACGC
>CAYLSL010000035.1:0-9260 GCA_964386615.1 uncultured Veillonellaceae bacterium | reverse complement strand
AATCCCAAAATAAAATCCAAGGGGCCATTCGTACCCAAATTTCCTTCAAACACGCAGTCATAGTCGAGCAGACTTTTCAAGCCGCTGACTGGCGCCACTTTTTCAATGAAGTATTTGAACCGGATCTCGATATGGGCCCGCTGTGCGCCAAGCCGGTTCATAATGTCCCGCAGCATCGCATCCATCTCCCGGTTGGAAACCGGCTTCTGCCGCCAATCGCTGAGTACCTCGATAAAACGGCTCATATGGGTCCCTTTATACTCCTGGGGCAGGTCGACTGTCAACCGGATACAGGCCAGCACCGATTGGAACGATCCTGCTTTGGTCTTGATCTGGAAAGGCAAATGAACATCGTTGACACCGACTTTTTGAATCGGAATCCCCCGTAGATCAGCCTGATTCTGAACATCCTTCATCAGCGCACCCCCTCGCTATAGGCTATCGGATCCTTCAGTCCGGCTTCGGCAAAGCCTTTGAGCCTGAGTAGACAGCTATCGCAGGTCCCACAGGCTACATCACCGCCCCGGTAGCAGCTGGTTGTCAGTTCCAGCGGCGCAGCCAGCCGGACACCCAACTTGACGATCTCTTGCTTCGACAGTTGGATTAGTGGCGTTTCAATCTTGATTTTTCGGCCATCAGCCACCGATGCCTTGGTCGAGTAATCGGCCAATTGTTGAAACAACTGGATAAACTCGGGCCGGCAATCGGGATAGCCGGAATAATCAAGCGCATTGACACCGATAAAAATATGGTCGGCGCCGGTCACTTCAGCGTAACCAAGTGCATAGCTCAGAAAAATCAGATTTCGCGCCGGCACATAAGTCACCGGAATATCCTGGCGCGTCACATCGCCGGATGGCACGCCAACCGCTGCATCAGTCAATGCACTGCCGCCAATCGCCGCCATATTGGTGTCGATCACCAAATGCCGGCTTACGTTGTAAAATTCCGCGACCTTGCGGGCGCATTCAACCTCCCGCGCATGACGCTGCTGGTAATTGAAGCTGATCGGCAGCGGCTCAAACCCCTGGTCCCGCGCCACCGCCATGCAGACGGTCGAATCCAGTCCACCGGACAGCAATACGATTGCCTTCATTTTCTTCATAGCACTCCTTCAAACGTGCGGAAATGGACTTTGCCCACTTCCGCTAGTAATTCCTTGCCCTGCTGCGCCACAAACTGGCGGATCGCGGCAGCAACAGGCGTTCCCGCCCCTTTGGGGAAATCCACACCATATTTTTGTGACAGACTTGCCAAGCCCCGCAAAAAACTGTCCCTGGCCAGCACCGAAGCGGCAGCCACCGCAATATTCTGTTCCGCCTGGGTCTTCTGAATCAACACAACATTGCGCCCGCGAGCCATCAGTCGGTTTTCGATCAGCCGCACATCGGCGAATTTGTCGGCAATCGCAAATTTACAGGGAGCAATCGCCAACGTATCTTCGATTACCCTCGCATGGGCCCAGCCCATCAGGTGGTTGAGATTTTTCCCTTCCTGCTTCAACGTCTTATAAAGACTATTGTAGCGGCTCGGCATCAAGATCAGTTCCTGAAAATGCCCTTGACAGATCTGGCGGATCTTGCCGGCAAATTCACTCACTTTTTTATCGGACAGCTGCTTGCAGTCCTTGACGCCGATGCGCTCCAGTTCGCCCACAATCGTCGGATTTACGGCCACCGCCGCGACCACCAGCGGGCCAAACACATCGCCTTTGCCGGATTCATCGGTGCCGATCCAGCCAGACTCGAATCCTTCCAGTGCCTCAAAACCATACGGTTTGTTCGATTTTGGCGGCGAATCAAACAACGCCGCTTCAGCTAGCGGGGAAGTAGTCGGCGCAAGCTGAAACAAAGCTGCCAGCTTTGCCTTAAGGACGCCGTCCTTGCCGGCCAGCACCAACGAAAAGCCTTTCTTGCCATAATACAGCGTCAACGGCACAATTTCGCCATTTTGCTGCAAATTCAGCCGCAACCCATAGGGTATCGGCTTTTCTTCGGTTGGTTGCAAACCCGCGCCGGCTAATAATGCTTTAGCGGCAGCAACATAGGCGTCAAAGGTTTTGGCCCCGGCTAATGCGTTCATCGTTTCAGCCCGTTCCATGCCTGCAGGGCCGCCTGGTAGATTTTTTTCAGCGGCGCACCCGATTTTTCGGCCAAATGGCGGCAATCGCCGAATTCCGGCGCCACATTGATCACCTGGCCATCGCGCTCGGCAACCTTGACCCCGACCGTACCCCACTCGGTCTGCACATCCACCATACTGCGATCGGCAACTGTCCGCCGGATCTGCTGCCAACGCACACCGATACTTGACGTTTCGGCAAATACAACATCTTCGACCGCCGTTTTATTTATTTCCGTGCACAACGCCGACAACAAAAAGGCCGGGCGGCCTTTCTTCATGATGATCGGCGTAATCCAGGCATCCACCGCACCCGCGGTCAGCAATTTATCAATGGCGTAGGCAATAACTTCCGGTGTGCTGTCATCGACATTTGCCTCCAACAGCCACATTTCATCACTGCTTTTCTGTTCGGGCAGCGTGCCCAGGCTCAAACGCATCACATTGGGGATCACCAGGTCCCAGGTGCCGGCGCCATAGGCTGTCGTTTCAGCCAAAAACCCACCCGGTCGGTCGCCAAAGCCGCAGCACAGTTCGGCTACCAGCGCCGCGCCGGTCGGCGTCACCAGTTCCTTGTCAATATCACCGGGATACCAGGGAATACCGTGCAACAGTTCTGCCGTGGCCGGGGCCGGAATCGGCATAATGCCGTGCGCCGCCTTGACAAAGCCGCGCCCCACCCGCAGCGGAGAACAGTAAATCCGTTCCACACCCAGATAATGAAAGCCAAACACCGTGCCTACAATATCGATAATTGCATCCACGGCGCCCACTTCATGAAAATGCACCTTTTCCAGCGGCATGCCGTGCACCTTGGCTTCCGCCCTGCCCAAACGTTCAAATACCAGACAGGCCTTTTCCTTGACCGCATCCGGCAATTCCGCCGCGCGGATCAGTTTGGTAATGTCGGACAAGCCACGGTGGTGGTGTTTTGACGTCAGGTCCACATCCAGATGCGTGGCCCGGATCCCCCACTTATCCACCGGTTTGATCTTAATCGAAAATCCCTTTAGGTCGATCCTGGCTATCGCATCACGCAGCACTGCCTCCGGCAGGCCGGCGTCCACCAGCGCTCCCAGAAACATATTGCCGCTGATGCCGGAAAAACAATCCAAATATGCAGCCCGCACAACTTCACCTCAACCGATTGATGATCGCGGCCAGCCGGCCCGCGCCAAAACCGTTGTCAATATTTACTACGCCTACCCCGGCGGCGCAGCTGTTCAGCATTGCCAGCAAGGCGGACAATCCCTGAAAACTGGCGCCATAGCCGATGCTGGTCGGCACTGCGATCACCGGTTTTTCGACCATGCCGCCGACCACACTGGCCAGTGCGCCTTCCATGCCGGCCGCAACCACCACGACATTAGCCTGCCGCATCAATGGAGTATGCGCCAGCAGCCGATGAATCCCCGCCACGCCGACATCGAACACCCGCTCAACCCGGTTACCCATCACCTCGGCTGTTGCAGCGGCTTCCTCAGCTACCGGTACATCGCCGGTACCCGCCGTCATCACCAGAATGAACCGGTCCGGATCCTTGGGCAGCGGTTCCCGCTCCAGAATCACCAGACGGGCCCGTTCGTTGTATCGCACGTCCGGCAAAATCTGCCGGACTGCGTCATAAATTTCTGCCGAAGCCCGACTGGCCAGCACGTTGGGGCTGATCCGGGCCAGCTCGCTCATCGCCCGGACAATTTGTTCGACGGTTTTTCCCGGACAGAAAACGACTTCGGGGAACCCCTGCCTGAGCGCCCGATGATGATCGATCTTAATATCATCCAGGTCTTCAAACGGCAGGCAGGTCAACTTTTCCAAAGCCTGCGACTGGCTGACCGATCCCGATCGGTAGCCTTCAAGTATTTCTATGACCGCGTCGCGATCCATACACTACACTCCATTCATCAATTGTTGCCCGCTACTATTCCGGATGAAGCTTCGACATCTTGCGGTGCTTGATGCCGAGCTGGAATCGGTCGATCAGATAATAAGCCAACGGAACAATAATCATCGTCAACATCGTCGATGTGATCAGACCGCCGATAACGGCAACCGCCATTGGCGCCCGAAGTTCGGCTCCCGCACCAATCCCCAGAGCCAGCGGCAACATGCCGAGAATCATCGCCAGAGTGGTCATCAGGATCGGACGCAGGCGCACCGATCCGGCCTTGATCAGCGCTTCGAGGACCCCTTCGCCTTCTTCCCGCAGCTGGTTTGTATAATCCACCAATAGAATTGCGTTTTTGGTCACCAGACCCATCAACATGATGATCCCGATCAAGGACATGATATTGATCGTGTGTCCGCCCATCAGCAGTCCCAGTATCGAACCGATAAAGGCAAACGGCAGCGAAAGCATGATCGTCAGCGGGTGAATATAACTTTCGAACTGCGCTGCCAACACCATATAAATTAAAATAACCGCCAACACCAGTGCTTTGGCGATTTCGCCAAAGGCATCCGACATCTGCTTGGCCTGGCCGATAAACTTGTAGGTATAACCGAGCGGCAGATTCAATGCCGGAATCATCGTCTCGACGCTTTGAATCAGATCGCCGACGGAAACACCAACCGCATTCGAATAAACGATAACCTGTCGCTGGCGGTCTTCACGGTCGATCTGGGTCGGCCCGGAAGATAGCTTTACTTCCGCCACATCGCCCAGACGGACAAAGGCACCGGTTTTGGTGGAAACCCGCAAGTTGGCCACGTCGTTGATATCTCGCCGCGAACCCTCCGGCATCTGCACCCGGATATTATAGTCATTGTCGCCTGCTGTAAACATATTCTTGGTAACGATTCCCAAAAATGCCATCTGAATGACATTGCCTGTTGCCGTGGCATCGATCCCCACGTCGCCCGCCCGGGCCGGATCAAATTTAATCACGATTTCCGGACCGTATTGTTCGCTGGAGTAATCAACATCGGCAGTGCCGGGTAGTGTTTTGATGTTGTCAGCCAGCGTCATTGCATACTGCGTCAATTGGGTCAGTTCCGGTCCGCGCAGAGCCAGCTGCAGGGGTCGGGCATCACCACGGGTCGTATTTTGCCCGGTTTGCACCGCCACTTTGAGACCGGTGATGTTGCGCAGGCGTCCCCGCAACTCGTCCTGAATCTGGGCCATCGAACGCTTTCGTTCTGAAGAGGGAACCAGTTTTACGCCCATGCTGCCCTTATATGGCGGTTGGCGACTGGCGCCGAGAACCAAAAACGCCGTATCCAGTTCGGGAACTGCCAACACTTCTTTTTCCACCGGCGCTACCAGTTCCTTCATCTTTTCCATTGAAGTTCCTGCGGCAGCCGAAATGGCGATGTTGAACTCGCCCGAATCATAGGTGGGCTGAAATTCAAAACCAATGATCGGTACAAACAAAAAGTTGATGAATAACGATAGGACAGCAACTACCATCAGTTTTTTCGGCCGATGCAGCGCCCAGCGCAAGGCAATTTCATAAAAAGAGCGAAAAGCAACAAACCCTTGTTCCCATTTGTCCAGCACAGTTTCGACAGCCCTGCCGAATCGCGAGCTCGGCGGCGGGGTCGCATCCGCCTTGCGCAGCCAATAGGCGGACATCGTGGGAACCAGCGTGAAGGCGACAAATAACGAAAATGCCACGGCAAAAGCCACCGTGAGGCCAAACTGTTTAAAGAACTGACCGATGATGTCGCCCATTGTTCCCACCGGCACAAACACAGCAAGCAGCGAGAACGTTGTCGCCAGTACCGCCAGTGAAATTTCCTGCGTACCTTCACCAGCCGCTTCCATTGGCGTGGCGCCTTCTTCCATGTGGCGCACGATATTTTCAATAACCACGATCGCGTCGTCGATCAAAATCCCGACGGCAAGACTGAGTCCCAGCAACGACATGTTGTTGAGGGTAAAATTCATCGATTTCATCAGGAAAAATGTCGATACGATCGAGGTCGGAATCGCCAGCCCGGCAATAATTGTCGCCCGTCCATCGCGCAGAAACAGAAAAGTAATTAAAACAGCAAGCAAGCCGCCAAAAATCAACGAAACCATAACATCATCGACATTGTCTCGGATGTAGACGGAGCTGTCACGCACTTTGGAAACCTTGATATCCGGCGGCAATACTCCATTTTGCAGCCGTTCCATCGTTTTTTTGACTTTTTCCGCAATCGCAACCGTGTTGGTGCCGGATTGCTTCTGGACACCGATCATTACGGCAGGGGTTCCCTTCGTACGGGCATAGGTTCGTTCTTCACCCCAGCTGTCCTCCACCGTGGCGACATCGCCCAGACGGATCAGTCGTCCCTGTTGATTGGCTACGACGATATTCTTCATATCGTCCAGTGATTTGTATTTGCCAATGGTGCGGACTGTCATTTCATTGCCATGGGCAATAACCCGACCGCCAGGAGTATTATAGTTTTGCGCATTGATCAGGTCAAAGATCGGCTGAAACGGCAGGTTATACGCTTCCAGTTTGCGCGGGTCGACAAAAATTTTTATTTCCCGGTCCGCCGCGCTGTATACGCTGACTTCCGCCACGCCTTCTATCCGCTGCAGCTCATCCTTGACAACGTCAATTGCGATTTTACGGATTTCACCGCGTTCGCGGGTCTGTGAAGCCAAGCTGAAGTTCATGATCGACTGGGCCGTGATGTCATACCGCTGCGTGACCGGTTCATCGATCTGATCCGGCAGTCGCCGGCGCACACCGGCCACCTTTTCCCGCACATCGTTGGCCGCCATTTTGGGATTGACGCCCAGTTCAAATTCCAGGGTTGTCTGGGAGAAACCTTCGCGCGATATGGAGGAGAGTGTCTTGATTCCGGCTACCGAGCTAACGGCATCCTCAATCGGCTTACTGACCAGACTTTCCATTTCTTCCGGCGAAGCGCCGGTATAGGTAATCGTAACAGTCACAATCGGCAGTTCAATATCGGGATACAAGTCGATCCCCAGACTGGGGTAGGATCCGGCGCCAAAAACAACCAACAGCATGACCAGCATGGTGGTAAAGACCGGTCGCCGGATAAACAGCTTGATCATTTATTTACCGGCCTCCCCGGGAGCACCCAGTCTTATCGATGCGCCGTCCTTAAGCTTATGTTGTCCGGCGACGACGATTTTTTCGCCGTCCTTGACGCCGTCAAGGACTTCCACCCAGCCGCCGGAAGATTCTCCCAGTTTTAACACCTTCTGCACCACTTTGTTTTCAGGAGTTACAACAAAAACCGTCTTTTGGTCCTCCCGTAAAACCAGGGCGCCTTCCGGCACCACCAACACCTTTTCCCTTACCAGTCCGGCAATGTCGACTTTGGCAAACATGCCCGCCTTGAGAATGCCCTGTGGATTAGGGATATTGACTTCCGCCGTAAAAGTCCGCGCCGGCAGGGCTGCCGCCGGAGAAAGTCGGGTCAGGGTCCCTTTGAATTCCTGATCTTTCAGCGCATTGACCCGGACTGTAACCGGAATGCCCAGTTTCAATTCCGCAACCTGAGCTTCGCCGACAACCGCCTTGGCCAGCAAACTGGAAACATCCGCCACGGCGACAATCGCCGCACCGGCTTTGGAGAACGTCCCGGACTGCACGTACCGCTTTACAACCACGCCTGTCAGCGGAGAAACAACATTGGCATTTTCCAGCCGAGCCCGCAGCAAACGAAGATTACCTTCCGCAGCCGTTACGCCGCCCTGCGCCAGATCGCGCTGGGTTCTGGCGCTATCCAGCGATTGTGCCGATACCGCATTCTGTTTATATAACGTATCCATGCGCCGGAAATTCAATTCGTTCTGTTCCAGCGTCGCTTTAGCCTGCAAAATTTGGCCTTCCGCCTGCATCACCTGCGCGGCCAGCTCATCCGTATCCATCCGGGCCAGTACCATTCCTGCTGTCACCCGGTCGCCTTCTTCCACCAAAACCTGGCCAATTCGACCGTCCGCCTTGGCAGATACATCAGTGCTCCAAACCGCTTCCAGATTCGCCGAAAAGCTAAACTTCGGCAACAAATCCCGCCGTTCCAGTGCAGCTGCTTCAACGGTGACGGTCCGTCCAGCCAGGGCGCGGGCGGCCCGTTCTTTGCCAATGGCAATGTTGGAGTAAATTTTGTAACCAATGAACAATACCAGCAAAGCCCCAACAGTGAACGCAATCACTTTCCAGTTTTTAATACTGCGTGGAAAACTCAAGATGATTCATTCCTCTTTTCAGTTAAAATTTACACCAACATCCCGGAACATATTGGCATCGAGAAATAATAAAAATACCAACTATATATAATTCTACTCCACGGTCAGAATTGCCTGCAATGCTTCCTCAACCTGATTGCTGTTTATTCCGCTTTGAATTTTCGCCTGGCCCAATCCGGCCAGTAAAATCCAGCGCAGCCGGCTGCCTTCACGTTTTTTATCGCTGCCCATAAAACCGATCAAATCGGCTGGATTCAATCCTGTCGCCATGGTCGGCAAACCATAGGCAGCCACCAAATCGCGCACTGTTTGCAGCGTTCCGGCAGGAACCAGTCCTTGCAGCTCGCTCAGCCGGGCAGCCACAATCATACCGAGCGCCACGCCTTCCCCATGGGTAAACCGCTCAAAGTTGCCGGCCGCCTCGATGGCGTGCCCGGCAGTGTGACCAAAGTTAAGCAGCATCCGTTCGCCGAGATCCTGTTCGTCACGTTCCACCACCGCGGCCTTCATCTGGCAACAATGCGCGACAATCTGCGCCATCTGCTGCAAATCACGCCTGCCGATCACTTCGGCCTGCGCCGCCAAAACACGGCAGAACTCCGCATCGGCAATCAGGCCGTATTTGATCACTTCAGCCATACCGGAAGCAAACTCCCGCTCCGGCAAAGTCAACAGTGTCTGCGGATCAATCAGCACGCCCAGCGGCTGATAAAAGGCGCCGATCAGATTCTTGCCGAGCGGGTGGTTGACTGCCACCTTGCCGCCTACGCTCGAATCCACCTGCGACAGCAATGTCGTCGGAACTTGCAGGAAGGGCACGCCGCGCAGATACGTCGCCGCAACAAAGCCGGCCAAATCACCGACCACACCGCCGCCGAGCGCCAAAATCGGGCAGTTTCGGTCTAGTCCGGCCACAATCGCCCGTGCATAAAGCACATCCGCCTGCGCCAACGATTTGGCAACCTCCCCAGGCGGCAAT
>CAYLSL010000034.1:0-18614 GCA_964386615.1 uncultured Veillonellaceae bacterium | reverse complement strand
TCCATCCGGCCTACCAGTTCTTCTGCGGTCATGACCTTTGTTGACATCTCTTGAGAGCCCCCTTTTTATTCTAATAATAATTGCTGGTCCTTCTCCGTGTCTGTCTCCGCCTTATAATTGCTGCAACCACTCCTTTCAATATGCTCGGCAAATCATGCAAGCACCCTGCCGATACGTACCCTAGAGAACCTGTTCCCAACCGCCGAAAACCTGTCCCAGGGCCGAGTCAACGGCACGACGAATGATAGCTGGCCCGGCTTTCTTTTTATAAACTGCCGAGGCCCGTTCACCCAACGTTACGCTGATTTCCTTCAGCGCAGCTTTGACACAGGCATCCCGGTTGCTATGGGTCAAACTGCAATTTTGCCAGATGGTTTCTGCCGACCGGACCCGAAATGGATTTTTCGCTACGGATCCTACAGCAATCCGGCAATCGGTGCAAGTCATGTCCACTTCGTCATAACCAACAATGGCAGCTACGCTGACGCGTGAAATCGCCAACGCATTCCGCCGTCCCAACTTAACAAAGGCGCTGCCGGTTTTGGGGGCCAGTGCCCTGAAAGAAATTCCGGCCAATACTTCGCCGGGTTGAATTGCCGTCTGGCAGATCCCCAACAGAAACTCTTCCAGACCCAGCTCACGTTCGCCAGCCAGAGAAACCAGGCGTAGCCTTGCATCCAGTGCCATCAATGCCGGTACTGAATCGGCTGCCGGTGAGCCCTTGACGATGTTTCCGCCGACTGTGCCCCGATTTCTGATTTGCGGCGAACCAACCGACAACGCGGCTTGGGCTAGCACAAATGCCGCTTCACGGATTATTGGCGACTCGACAATTTCAGTGAAAGTCGTTGCCGGGCCAATATGAATCATATCTCCTTCACGACGAATCCCCTTCATTTCGGGAATCCGCGTAACGTTGACCAAGCTGTCGGTTTTGTGACCGGCGCGAATTTCCACCATGACGTCGGTCCCGCCAGCCAGAATCATTGCGCCAGCTTGCTGTTCCGCCAGTAATTCCAGTAATTCCGGCATGGTTTTGGGCGCGTAATATAAGTAGCTCATAAGCAACCTCCTCGTCGGACTATTTTACAGGGGGCAGGATTTGCGGAAAATGGCGTTTGGCAAACCGTAAGGTCGCTGTCGGATCGTACTGCGCCAGCACTCCGATTGCATAGGTCAAATAGTTGCGGTCAACAATGATTCTGGCGTTCTTCGGCAACAGCGATATGCCTGGTTTTGCCAGCGCCGCGGCGACAATCCCTATGGCGTCTTCTTCCGAAGAATGGGCGAATACCCCGCCCACGGCCAATACTACTTCAACCTGCCGCAGGTCCCGGCCGATCGGCGTGCCGGGAATCACGCCCATCACCGGGTCAAAATGTTCGGCAATGTATCCGGCATGTCGTTTTAACGCCACTTCCACCGCCACTTCCGCCATAACCCGGTCCAGTTTCCGTTCCAGGTCATTGGCGGCCAGATGCTCCGGATTTGCTTCCAGTTGTGTGGCATAATCGATGACAGTTTTTTCGCCGACCTCGCCTTCCAGTCCGGCCCGATAGGCGACCGCCTTCTCGCCGACCGCTTCCACAATGCCCCGGGCGCTGACGCGCAGGCCCAGATTTCCCTCGACGGTTCGATAGGCCAGTTGTTTTTCATTGGTCAAAACCAGACCTTTTTCTTCGATCGACAGTTCTTCCAGTTGCGGCAACACCGAATGAATATCGGTTGTCGCGCCGCCCAAGTCCACGACCACCAAGCCGCCGACGCCTTCTTCTTCTTTCGTGCCGCGCGCCATCAATTCGGCCGCCATCAGGATTGCTCCCGGCGTCGGCACCACTTTTTTCACGCTCAGCCGGTCCAGCAGCTTCGAAAGCCCTTTTGCCTTGGTAATCTGATCGATAAAATGTTCATGAATCGCTTCGCGGGCTGGTTTAACCTTTAATTCATGAATCGTCGGCATGACATTGGGAACCCGCACGGTGTGGATTCCCGCCTGGTTTAGAATTTCTGCCACCGCCGGCTGCGCCGCCTGGTTGCCGGCAACCACCACTGCCGCCTTTACTTTGCTGGCCACAATGATTCTTGCATCGGCGATCAGTGCATCTGTTTCGCCGCCATCGGTTCCACCGGCCAGCAAGATGATGTCTGGACGGATTTCGCGTAGCATCTCCAGTTTCTGTTCAAGCTGATCATCATAGGACATGACTTCCAGCACCCTTGCGCCTGCGCTCATCGCGACTTCTTTGGCTGCTTTGGCAGTTACCCTGGGCATGTAGCCCATCGCCACCATGCGTAGTCCGCCGGCGGCGCTCGATGCGGCGTACGTTTTGTCCGCATGCAAGGTTTCTCTGCCGATGCTGGTGGCAATAGCCGCCGTAGCATTTGCCAGACCGATTTCAATATCTTCAACGGTTGTCGGCGCCTGCGCCCGGCCCAGCCAGGTCAGTTCGGAACCGTTGCGAGAAAATGCGCTTGCCTTGGTGAAAGTGCTGCCGACGTCAAAAACCAGGATATTCTCGGATTTTTGCGTGTTTCCATTTGCAGTATGCATAAACAACCCTCTATTTTTGCTCTGGGATGATGTACACCGACCCGTCCATGATTCTGCGCGCCGTACGAGAAATTGCCGCACGGGTGATTGTGACGTTGCCGTCGGTGATTTTTGAAGCCATTTCAATCTCAATCACACCGGCCGGATGGCCGATACGCAGCAGCGGCTTCTCACGCGGCCGGTCAATTTGCTCATACACGACTGTGCCGGGAATCACTGCGGCGGAACCGGTGCAGACCGTCCCGGTTCCTGCGTAGGTTTTGTGAATGACCTGCATGAACATCAACCGGGAAACGAGGTCCACCTCTTCGGCCTTGACCGGATTGCCGGTGGTAAAGTCGGTATAATCCTGCGGCGGACTGACAAAGGCTATCATCGGGAAGGCGGGCACGCGCTCCAGGGCATCCTTCAGGTCTGTCGCCATTCCCATCATGACAGCAGCGGTACCACGAATGCTTTCCAGCGTTTTCAGCAGTTCCGGATTGGAGTTGACCTGTTGCGGGGTTTCAACGCCGGTCAGCCCGAGGTCTTTCGCCCGGACAAATACCATCGGATTGGCGACGTCCACCAAACTAGCTTCGATTTTGCCGAAGCCCGGAATGTCCAGTGTATCGATGGGGTTTCCCGTCGGCAGCAATTTATTGGTAACCGCGCCCGTAGTATCGGAGTAATCGAGCATGATCATCGCACCGGTTCCCGGCACACCGTCGCAGACGCAGTCGCCGATCACCGCCGCTTTGCCGTCCACTGTAGGCACATCGGCGATAATCAACTTGCCGGTGTTGGTATTGTGAATGCGGACCGTCGTAATCCCTTCCTGGCAGCGCACCAGCCCCTCATCGATCGCGAACGGACCGACGGCGGACGAAATGTTGCCACAGTTGCCGCTATAATCAATATAAGGTTTATTGATGCTGACTTGGCCAAAAGTATAGTCTACATCGGCATCCGGACGGGAAGAGGGTCCGATGATGGCCAATTTGCTGGTCAACGGATCAGCGCCGCCCAATCCGTCGATCTGGCGGACATCCGGGCTGCCAAACACTTTTAGGATGACTTTGTCGCGGGCTTCCACATCACGCGGCAAATCGTTTTCCATCAAAAACATCGCTTTGCTGGTGCCGCCGCGTAAAATCGCGCAGCGGATCTTTTCCATCTGGGCCATCCTATTTTCCCTCCTCGACATTCTTTTGAATCCACTCGACCACTTTTTCCGGCGGTGTCCCTGGGCCAAAGAATGCATCGACGCCAAGGAAACCGGTGCCCTGCGTCCTGATCTTTTCCTCCATCGCCGCGTGTTCCTCTTCTTTTTCCGCCGCTCGTCCGCCGGCGATAATACGGATTTTGTCGCGCTGCCCCAATTGTGACAGGCGAGCACTGATCCGCGGGAAAAGTACCGAACCCATGCCCAGCAAGTTGCCGGCGCCGATTATGTCGGCCTTGGCTTCGACAGCGATTTCAGCGACGGTTTCCGGTAGATTCATTCCGCGAAGGAAGATTACTTCATATCCAGCCTGCGACATCGCTTCCTTGATCGTATTGATCCCGACCACATGGGCATCGGCGCCTACCGTAGCCAGAACGATCTTGGTTTTTTTACTGACCGGTTTCGCGGCGTCCACCTTTACGTTTTCCGTGGTAAACGAAACTTTTTCCTGCGGCACTTCCGCCGGCCCATAACCTACAACATAGCGTTTGATCCCATCTTTGCCGCGATGGGTCCGCACTCCGCGCTTCAGGTCCCATCCACCGGCTTGCGGTGCGTCGAGAACGCCCTTTTTGCCTGCCTGAACGATCATCTCGACCAAATCATCGAGACCATAACTGAGCCAGAGCGCCGGATTGATTTCGCCGGGGGCCAGTTCGCGACGGCCCAGCACTGAACAAAGTACAGCCATGGCTTCCGTCAGGACTTCATTTTTCCGGAAATCGATGGCCGGATCATTGATTGTGAGCGGCACAAGACTCTCGAACACGTTTTGCGAAGCCCAGATCGCTTTTGCCATCGAACCGCCGGTCGGAATACCAACCGATTCAGCCGCTTTCGGACGGTAGAAATCGGCTCCGCCCAGTTTCGCACTCACGGCCATCCGGGCAAAGTGCGCCGACTCGACAATCAGATCGGGCGGCGGGTTTTGGAAGGTTTCCGGCACGACAATCAAGGATCCGCTCCACATGGTTTCGCGGAAGGCCCGCATCACAGCGATGTCTGCCAACAGATTGAGGCCGGTCACATTCATTTGCAGCGCGCTCAGTTCCGGAGGCAGTTTCGCGTGCACCGCCAGCCCTTCGGCCAAAAGACACATCGCCAAGGCCATGCCGTCGGTGCCGCCGATGTTGTTCAGGTGTTTATGCGATTCGATTTGGGCAGCCACCTTATTTTCGGCGCAAATCTCCATCGTTTTGAAGCCATTCTTCACTTTGGTCTTGTAGTCATGAATGCCGCGACCGCCAAAATGCACATGGATGACCGGACCGATATCGGTACCGTCGAAGCCGGCGATCATGGCATTGATGACGGACAGATGCGGTGTATCGCCGGTGGCGTTGATCCGCATCGGATGCTTCGAGCCGCCGCCGAGAGCCACATACTCGCGTTCGCCGGCCGGAGTGATGCCGCCTTTGCCCCGCGACTGCTCGATCAGTTCGGCGCCGTCTTTCGGATCAATGTGTCGGGTCGCTTCGGAATGCACAAAATGGAACAGGGTAATCCCCAGTTCTTCAGCCATTTTATACATTTCGCTCGATTCCTTCATCGTCTCTTCCGCACTGTTGCGGCCGAGAATCGGGTTTTGCACCGGAATCTTGGTGCGTTTCGCCTGTTGCGACAATTCCCAGATGCGATGTCCGCCCCGCTCTACGCCATGCACCATGCGGGGGTAAGGAGCCGGCAGTCCGTCCACATCGCCGTCCGGTGTGACTTTCGGCATCGGCACGTTAAAGACCCGTTCATAAGCCTGAACCCGTTCAATATCGTCAATAATGATCTGTTTTGTTCTTTCCTGCATCTCTTACATCCCCCTGTTTGCCAACTGCTGGCGTACTTTGGCGATCAGGCCGCCGGCCGCCAGAATGGCGATTACGTTTTCTCCCGGAATTGTACCTTCGACAGTTTCACCATTCGGCAAACTGACTTTGGCCTTTGCGACATCCGCAATGACTACATCGCCATCGGCAACTTTTCCTACCAAATCCGCCTGCAATACCGGTAATCCGATATTGATCGCGTTGCGGCGGAAAATACGCGCAAACGAAGTGGCGATAATCAGTCCGACGCCGGCATCCTTCAGCGCGAGCGGCGCCTGTTCACGACTGGATCCGCAGCCGAAGTTGGCCCCGGCGATGATGATATCGCCATTTTTCACCTGTTTGGCGAAATCGGCAACCCGACTGCCAGCCATCGCATGATCTTTCAGTGCTTCCCGTGGATATGTCATCGCATAACCAGGCAAAATCTGATCGGTATCGATATTGTCTTCAAAGTTCCAGACGCGACCCTGACAAATCAATTGTTCAGGCATGGGCGCTCACTCCTTCCAGCGGCGCAACCGTACCCGGTGCGACGATTTTTCCGGCTACCGCGGCTTCTGCCGCCGACCGGGCCGAGGCCAGATAAATCTGCGCGGTTTTTGCTCCCATGCGGCCGGCAAAATTGCGATTCGTTGTAGAAACTACGACATCGTCCGCCGTGGCCAGTCCCATATGCCCTCCATAGCAGGAGCCGCAACCAGGGCTGGTCACTGTGGCGCCAGCCTGGCGGAAGATCCGGGTCAGGCCTTCCTCCTCCATCTGTGCGACCACCTGACGTGAAGCTGGAATGATCACGCAATTGACATCTGCATCGACCGATGCATTTTTGAATACAGCCGCTGCATCCCGCATATCGCTGATCCTGCCGTTAGTGCAGGAACCGATGACAACCTGGGATACCGGTTTCCCCGCCAATTCGCTGATCGGTTTCACATTGGCAGGAAAGGACGGGGCTGCCATCAATGCGGGAATCTGTCCAACATCGAAGTGATGGACCCGGGCTACCGGACCGATCGCATCGGCATCTGTCAGCTCGGAAAAATAACTCAGCATCGCGCCCATCTCGATAGTCATATTACTGATCGTCATCCGCTCGTCTTTAGTAGATTGCCGTACCCAACCGCCAGCAAACAGGATCGCCTGGTCGGTCAGACCACCGCCGCCGAACTGTCCGATCAAAAACAGAATCACATCTTTGGCGCTAACGCCGGGGGAAAGTTTTCCTTCCAGAAACACCGCCTGCACTTCCGGCACTTCAATGTCCAGCGTCCCTGTCGCCATGGCGGCAGCAGCTTCGGTCGAACCGACGCCGAAGGCCAGCGCGCCGTAGGCGCCTGCCGTACAGGTGTGCGAATCGGCGCCCACGACAATCGCACCGCGTGCCAGTGGGTAACGTTCAGAAATCACCTGATGACAGACCCCTTCGCCTTCCAGGATGGGAAAGCCGAATTCACGGGCAAAAGCCCTCATTTCACGATGGCTGTGCCGCGCCTGCACCGAAGGAGCCGGGTAGACATGGTCGATGACGAACAGCACTTTCGCCGGATCGAAGACCTTGTCGACGCCAATTTCGCGATAAGGAGCCAACGCAAGCGGCGCCGTCACATCGTGCGCCATGACCAGATCGACTTTGACAGTGAGATCCTGTCCTGCCGCGACGGTTTCCACTCCTGCGGCAGCCGCCAGATAGCGTTCTATTTCATTCAACGTTGCTCCCTCCTAGCCGACCACGTCGATATTGAGTTTGCGGGCGACCTGCAAGGCTTCTTCCTTCGACGGGGAAGCACTGCGCAGTGCCAAACGGGCACCGCCGCGGTTAAAACTCTCCACCATCGAATTTTGCTCTTTTGCGTACACGGTGATCCGTTGCAACTGCGGTTCATCGACTTCCAGCATTTCGACGGTGATGCCGGCGTTTTTCACTTTGTCCATGATCTCACGATATAGTTGGGCGTTATCTGTGGAAGCGCCAAAAACAGCCGCCATCAGTACGCCGGGCACGTTGATGCCGCGCCGGGCAAACAATTCCGGATACAGTTCGATTTTTACGCCGGTAATCTCGCCTTTGGCCAGGAAGTGTGCGATGCGGGCCGCGTTGGTCGGGGAACCGACCGCCTGACTGCTACCGCCTACCACAGCTTCGCCGAACGGCTTGACAATGGAATTGGCTTGCGCTGACAACGCCCTCGCTTCCTGCCGCGCACCCGTCTGGGTCTCGGCGATGCGTGCAGCCTCCCGTTGCTTGACATCAGCCGGTACATATTCTTCCACACCGGTATGCGTCTTGAAAAACGGTTCCATATAATGTATGACAACCGGCACGATGTGTTTGGCGGAAACCGGATGCACCGCCGCCGCCATGGCAATCATGACATCGGGCGGAACAGTGACCGGCATTGAGGTTTTGACAGCAAGATTGGCCGACTGACAACCGATGGTCACGCCGCCACCTAAATGGGTTGAGCATAATCCGGCCACCATGACCCTGGGCGTACAAGGATTGCCAATGGTTGGCGACAAGGCTAAAACGATCGCTTTGCCGACCTGTTCCGGCGTTCCTCCCAGCATTTCGGCAACCACTGCCGCCGTTGCCGCTGCCCCGGCGCCGAATCCCTCCATATTGCAGCCGGTGGTCGTCTTGCCTACACGGAAAATCGTGCCGATTTTCAGCATTGCCGCAACCAGTCGGGCCAACGTTTCTTTATCTTCCACCGTTTCAGTCAAGGCCTTGGTGAGTCCGGTAAATGTGCAGGCATCGCCGGTTCCGGCGCACGGTTGCAGACCGACCGAGTGATTGCCGACCTGGGCCGCCAGCGTGTAGCGCAACACCTTGTCGACGAAGGGATCGCCGGAAAGCGTGATGCCGCTGGCCAGTTCCCGGCCAAGCTGTCCCATCAGAAAACTGGCGCCGGAGCTGAGCCCGATATCCAGAGCGTATAAGTTATGGCAAAAAGAGTCCATCACTGCCGAGGTGACTTCTTCACGGCTCATCTTGTTGGCCAGCATCGCTTCGGCAATGGCGGTCTCGCCAAAAGACCAACCCATGACGGTCGCCACATCGATACATTCGCCGACAGTCATGGCGCCGATCTGATAGCCGCGCTCTTCCGCCAGTTTGATAAATTTCTCCATTGGTTCTCCCCCTACTCGCTTGGTCTTCCTTTATTCGCGGACTTTTACGCCGGTCAGTTCTTCCTGCATCGTCACAACGACCGAGATATCTTTGCGGCCCAGCCCTTTGGCACGGGCAGTTTCAAATACTTGTTCCGCCACATTGGTGAGCATCAGCGGCACGCCCAGTTCCTTGCCTGTCTGGGTAGCCATTTCCAGATCCTTGTACTGCAGATCTACGGCAAATCCCGGTTCAAAATTGCCTTTGAGCACAAAACCCGGCATTTTCGCCTCCAGCGCGTAGCTGCGGCCGGAGCTGACCGAAATCACGTCATACAAAACTTTGGGATCAATGCCCGCTTTCACGCCGAGGGTCATGGCCTCTGCCACAGCCGCCATGTTGACGCCGAGCAGCAGGTTGTTGACCAGCTTCACCGCGTCGCCGGCACCAACCGGACCCACGTGGTAGATTTTTTTGCCCAACACATCAAGCACCGGTTTACATTTCTCCAAAACAGCCGTCTCGGCGCCGACCATAATGGTCAGACTACCGGCGGTAGCGCCTGCGACGCCGCCGCTGACCGGCGCATCCATATATTCCACTCCGTGTTTGGCAGCGGTCGCCGCTGTTTTCCTCGTGTGTTGGGGTGTAACGCTCGACATGTCGATAATGGTCATACCGGGGCGGCTGCCGGCAAGCAACCCTTGCTCACCGCAAACCACCGCTTCGACAATCGCCGCGTTGGGTAACATCGTGATGACTACATCGCTGACTGCTGCCAGCTCTTTAGGCGTGGCAGCTTCCGCCGCGCCTTTGGCCGCCATTTCAGCAACCGCTGCGGCAACCACGTCGTTGACCGTGACTTTATAACCTGCCGCCAGCAAGTTGGCTGCCATCGGTTTGCCCATGGCGCCCAACCCGATAAATCCAATACGCAACATCACAGCCTCCTACCGCAGCCCGTCTTCGCCGACTACCTGATCGACCGTCAAGCCGCCAACCCTGGCCAACGGGCGTCCGGAGTCGGTGACGGCCACGATCAGTACGATTTCATTGTCCCGCGGAGCATCGGCGATTCTGACTTCCATAGCGTCGAAATGAGTTCGCACATAGGCGGCATTTTTAAAGCCGAGCGATACATCAATCGCAGTTCCCGGTCCACCGACTTTTTTCGTCGACGGTAAAATCGCTTTGCCACCACCGACATTGGCGCGAATCGGAGTGCCCAGTTTGGGATGAAGCAGCGCCGCTGCATGCTCCAGTTCACCATTGATACCTACGATGGCGGCCTTTCCGTAGCTTTCGACCATTTCCGGCGCCACACCGAGGGCTTCTACGGCCCGCTTGGTCAAAATCTCGCCGACTTCCACACTGGCATCGATTAACGGAGTCAGATCTTCCACATACTGTCCGGCATAAGGATTGGTGATGACAGCCATCGCCGCCGCTTTACGGGTCGGTTTGCCCAATGTTTTGCCAGCCTCACGGCAGGTTTCTTCCACTACAGTAACGATTTTACGAATTTCCATGATATAAGCCCTCCTCAAAATACATTAATTTTTATTTCGCAGGGGAGTCGCCAGCCCTTCCGGCAGCATCACTCCCGAGTGTCCGATAAAGATGACGCATCCCTTGATGATGTCCTGATCCCAGAGTTGCTTGCCGCGTCGCCAGCCGTTTTCCAGCGCGGCCTGAATTGTTTCCTGCGGCAATTCGCCGACATCCTGCACAACCAAGTGCCCGACCAGGTCTGTCAGCGGGTCGATGGTCTCGGCTTGCACCATACGAATCGCAGGATGGGGTGAGAAGGTGGCATTACCGATACTGGTGGCGCAGGCATCGGCGATTGACGCGGTCTTTGCCAAAACGGTGGCGGCCGTAGCAATCCCTTTGGTAAAACTGCGACCGCCCGAACCACTGGTGGTCACGCCACCAATACCGTCTGCCGCACCGATGTCCAGCACATGGGAGGGCATAGCTCCCAGTGCCGGTGCAATCCCGATCACGGCCCGTTCCGCTCCTGACAGTCGTATGGCGATATCCCCGCCGTTATTGACGATAACCTTGGCAACTCCTCTGGCAAAAAGCCAGTCCGCCGTCATATCCGACAACGTCCCGGCAACTGCCGCCATCGGAGTCAGGTCGGTATCTCCCGAAATCTTTACTGCTTCGATCATCCGTTGCAACACGTCGGGCAATCCATCAACTGTCAGAATTTCTTGTTGCGGCCTGGCCGCCAGTAGCTTGAATTCAGCCAGCTCACCAACAAGTTTGCTGGCATAAACCGCCGCTTCAATGGCTACACTGCTGCTGGCGCCATTGCCGAAAACCTGAATAATCATCTGGGTGGGACCAAAGTCAAGCGCCACCTTGCCCGGGTCCAATTCCCTGATCATGGTTTATTTTCCACTCTTTAACGTCGAAAGCGGTTTGATCGATGCAACATGCCCGCCAATCTCTTCATACTTTTGCCGGGTCATCGTATATTCCACCGGTGCTACGGTGGCAGGCGTCGGCACCCAGGTAAACGCCTTGGGGGCGACCTTTTCCACATCGACCAGGAAGTTGATGCCGCCGCCAGGCAGGATATAGGTTGCCGCACCGCCGATCGTCAGTTTTGCCTCGCCAGCATGCACCGCATGCGACAGTTTGATCGGATAGGTTGTAACCCCAGCCCGCGCGCTGCCACCGGTACCACCGACATAAACAGCGGAAACTCTGGCTTGTTCACAGTTTGCCGCAATCAGGTCGACTGCCGCCTGCACCTCTGCCGTCATCGGCAATTCAATCACGCTGCCGTCGGCCTGAACTTCCAACAAGGCGCCCTTTTGACCGGTCGTTTCGGTAACGAGGACTTTCATGCCGGGTTTGGCAACATTCATATCGACTGACTTGACTGCATCGATGGCATTTTCAATATGAGTACCGCCCCAACCGTGGCCATGCTCGCCAAAGTAACGCCCGCGCGTACTCTTTCGGCCGTTAGGCACCACACCGCTCCAACTCATGCCGACTTCCTCGCCGGCCCGATGCTCTGACAGCAGGCCGATAACATGGTGGTCGAGCACAATCGCTTCATCGACGACCTGGCTCATAGTCCTCGCAAACATGCCCACCGTGGCGCTACCGCAACCGACCCGCATTTTTTGTTCGGTCACGCCGTCAATGACCGGTGCATGACCGACCTGCAATTCCAGTTTGCTGCCTTTTTCGACCTGCAGAACCACTCGTTCTTCATTGGCCAGCTGCACAATCGTTTTGGCGGCGGCAAAGCCATTTTTGCCGCTGAGGATATTAGCGCCGCCGATATAGATCATCTTCGAACCATATTCTTCGGTGTCCACCATGCCGACCAGCGCACCGTCACGGAAAATTTTTGCGCCTTCTTCGCCGATATGATGATTGGCGTCAATTTTGACTTTGATGCCGCTATAGCTGAGCGGCGCTTCGGTAACGACCGTCACCACGTCAATGCCGTCGATCGTTTCACCGACGATATGGGGTGCAGGGCGGCAACAGGGATAATCAGTGCCGGCGCCCACCCCGGTGATCAGCGGTTTGTCAGGAATCGTCCGGTTGACTGCCTGGGCCCGCGTGTTTTCAATCACCAGCTCGCGGTTTCGCACCAACTTGCCGTTGATATTGCTATAACGCTTACAGGCGCCTTCAAAGCCAGGTTTGATTTCACACTGCACCGGACAGGAACGACAGGAAACCGCACCAGCGGCAACTTCAACCTCGCGCACGATTGCCTGAAACGGACAGACCCTGACGCAAACGCCGCAGCTGACACAGTTTTCCTGCACCACGGCCAGCTTTTCGATGACTTTCACCGCGCCGACCGGGCAGCTTTTCACACACAAGGTACAAGCTTTACACAGCTCTTTCTTTACAACGATCATTGTTCAAACCTCCCGCTCGCTTAGGCGATCGTCACTTTCCCGACCGTCGGCGGCGTATTGCGGCTCTTGTTCACCTTGACCACCCCGTCAACCAGAACCAGCGCAACACCCGGCAAATCGCCTGCTTCGATCGCTTCCAGCGCGGTTTTGCCAACCGATCCCATCGGAGTATCCATGATCACAAGATCCGCTTCCTTTCCAGGAGCGATCACGCCGGTGTTCAGGCCGTATACGCGGGCTGTGTTGCCGGTAGCCATTGCCACGGCCACTGCCGCCGGAACTTCTGACATACTGGCAATCTGACAGATGTTGCGCAAAATTCCCAGCGGAATCACGCCGGTTCCTGAAGGCGCGTCGTTGCCAAAAATAATCCGGTTCAATTTTTTTGCAGCCGTTGCTTTACGCGCTACATAATCGGCAACCTTCGGATTGCCGCATTGGACGATTTCCAGTGCCAGTTCAGTTTCATCCAGCAGCCGATCCACTTCGGTGAGCGAAACTGCAGTCGGTCCTCCGTTGATGTGGGATACGACATCCGGATTGGTTCGGATTACGTCATCTGCCGTTACGGTAGAGCTGCCGGGAACCGAAGTTCCGCCGGTATGCATCATGACTTTCATGTTGTGCTTTTTCGCCCATGCCACCATCGGTGCGGCATCTTCCGGTTTTTTGACCGAACCGAGCCCTACTTCGCCGACAGTCCGGACACCGGCTGCCGCCATTTCAGCAAAATCAGCTTCTGTAAGGCCTTTTTCCAGAATGACCGAGCCGGCAATAACTTTCACACCGCCTGGTTTGAGCAGGGCAAACGATTTATTGGCCAGAATTGCCAATGCCTTTACACCGGCCGGGTCGGTCGGTCTACCGGGCGTATGCACTTCACCGGCGGAGATCATCGTCGTTACGCCGCCATGAATCGAGCTTTCAATAAAATCCGCCATCTTCTGACGCGGGGTGTAATCGCCGATCACCGGATGTGTATGCGAGTCAATCAAGCCTGGAGTCACGGTCATGCCACCGGCATCGATCGTTTTGATTTCAACTGCTTCTTTCTTCAGTGCGTCGATCAATTCCTGACCACCGACTGACTCAATTTTGCCGTCTTTGATAACGATGACGTCCCCTTTAAGGATGGGCTGATCAATCAACCCGGATACGATAGTACCGATGTTTGTAATTACTGTTGCTGCCATTTTGTCCACACTCCATTCT
This sequence comes from uncultured Veillonellaceae bacterium, assembly GCA_964386615.1. Taxonomy (GTDB): domain Bacteria; phylum Bacillota; class Negativicutes; order UBA1444; family UBA1444; genus UBA1444. The sequence continues at coordinate 4,807 of CAYLSL010000034.1, read as the reverse complement.
CACTCAGATTGCGAAGGCGCTCAGCCTTTCGCCGCGACCTCCGCAGCCGCTTTTTCCTCAAGCGCCTGCAGAACTCTTTCCGGCGTAATCGGCAACGAATAAATCCGTACGCCGATCGCGTCATATACAGCATTGGCAACTGCCGCCGCCGTAGGGATCAATGCGGGTTCACCGACACCTTTGGCGCCAAACGGGCCGGTCGGTTCCTGATCTTCCACGATGAAGGAGTAAATTTCCGGTGTATCGAGAGCCATCGGCAAAAGATACGCGTCAAAATTGGGATTACTGATACGTCCCTTGTTGACATTGACTTCTTCCAGCAGCGCGTATCCGACACCCATCACACTGCCGCCTTCGATCTGCGCTTCAACCAGTTTGGGATTGATCGCCTTACCGACATCATGTGAAGCAACCAGCCGAAGCACTTCCACCTTGCCGGTTTCCGTATCCACTTCGACTTCCGCCACTTGGGTGGCAAACGCATAAGTCCCATAAGGAGATCCTGCACCAGTATTGGCATCAAGTCCAGTAGTAGCCGGATTGAACCAGCCATGCCCCAGCGTGAGTTTTCCTTTCATCCGGCAACTGTTGATGACTTCTTTTACCTGCAGTTGGCCCGGCGTTCCGTCAACCATGACTATTCCCTGTGAAAAATCAACAATACCAGTTGTTTTCAGCATTTCCTTCGCTTCGGCCAGCGCCACCTGTTTGGCTTCTTTAGCTGCCAGTCTGGCTGCATTGCCGGAAATGTATGTTTGCCGGCTGGCGCTGGTCGCGCCGCCTTCCGGGGTCACCAAGGTGTCCGCCGAAGTAACCATTACATTTTCTGCACTAATCCCTAGTTCTTCTGCGACAATTTGGGCTAGAACGGTGTCCGACCCCTGACCGATGTCGGCGCAACCGACCAATAAATTGGCTGTTCCATCATCGAGCCATTCCACAAAGGCCGATGCCGGATTCGGCAAACCGGTGTTGCCGATGCCATACCACATGCACCCGATGCCTGTGCCACGTTTTTTCATTATATTACCCCCGTACGGAATAATTTGTCGGCTTTGGCACACGCTTGTTCCAACGTGGCGCCAATACCCACACTATGTTCAAGAACCTGTCCGGTCGCCGTCATGCCACCGGGACGCAGCACATTCAGCATCCGAACTTCAAACGGTGACATGCCCAGTTCTTCCGCCAGCAAATCCATATGCGTTTCATGGGCAAAAGCCATCTGCGGCACGCCAAAACCGCGCATGGCTCCAGCCTGTGGATTATTCGTGTATACGCCATAGGCGTCGACATAAACGTTCGGAATTTCGTAAGGACCGGTAGCATGAACCGCCGCCCGGGTAATGACTGCCGGGCCATAGGATGCGTAAGCGCCGGTGTCGCCGACAATATTTGCCTTTAGTGCCAGCAACTTGCCTTCTGCCGTAGCGCCCATCTTGTAATCGATAATATACGGATGGCGCTTGGCCGAGGCAATCATCGACTCTTCACGCTGCCAGACCATTTTCACCGGTCGTCCTGTTTTAAAGGCCGCCAGAGCCAGATAGCATTGCACCGAGATGTCCAATTTCCCACCAAAGCCGCCACCGGTTACCGCTTGCACGATGCGGACCTGATGCACGCCAATCCCCAGATTGCGCGCCACTTCCTTGCGATCGAAGTGAACGTTCTGCGTCGAAACCCAGACAGTGACCATCTTCCCATCATATTCTGCCAAGCCAGCTTCTGGTTCGATATAAGCATGTTCAACCCATTGGGTAGTATAACGTTTTTCAATAATCACCGAGGATGCTGCAAACGCAGCTTCGACATCACCTTTACGGATCTTGCGCACCGTCAGTATGTTCGAGGAACCATGAATCGCTACTGCATCTGGCGCCATGGCCGACTGTGCATCAAAGTACGCCGGCAATTCTTTGAGTGTCAGGCGGATTTTTTTGCCTGCTTCAATCGCGATTTCTTCAGTTTCCGCCACAACCAATGCCACTGCATCACCATAGCGGCGAATTTTTTCACCAACCAATACCGGTTCATCCTTGATAATCATGCCGACACCATTGGTTCCCGGAACATCCTTGGCTGTAAATACTGCGATGACGCCAGGAACCGCTGCAGCCGCCGATGTATCAATCGCTTCGATTACAGCATGCGCCGTTTCACTGCGAACCACTTTGGCATAGACCATTCCCGGTCGTTTCAGGTCCGCAGCGAACAGTGCCTTACCGGTAACTTTCGCAATGGCATCCGGTTTCAAAATCGAACTGCCAACTCCGCTATGTTTCATCAAACTTCGCCTCCCGCCTTGGCAACCGCTTCCACTGCGTCAACAATTTTGCTATAACCCGTACAGCGGCACGCATTTCCAGAAATGGCCACCCGAATCTCATCCCGCGTAGGATTGGGATTCTGGTCCAATAAAGCTTTTGCCGACAACAACATCCCCGGCGTGCAAAAACCACATTGAACGGCGCCATGGTCAATAAAGGCCCGCTGCAGCACATGCAGTTTTTCGCCGTCAGAAAGACCTTCCACCGTTAAAATATCCGAGCCATCGATCGAAGCGGCCGGCACCAGGCAGGATGCCACTGTTCGTCCGTCGATTATGACTGTACATGCACCGCATTCGCCGATTCCGCAACCCCTTTTAGTACCCGTGAGACCGATCTCATCCCGCAAGAAGTCCACCAACAGAAGTTCCGGACGAACCGAGGCTTTGACTTCCTTGCCGTTAATCATACAAGTAATTTCGACATTCAATGCTCACACCTCCATTGTTTTTATAATGCAAGAGCCGTGCCAACGAAATGATGAAACAAAAAAAGCCCGCAAAATCAACTTGCCAGGCTCCATTGCCATTCTAGCAGTACAAAATTTATTGCATTTTTGAAACATTTAATCATTTTAGGCCATCTTTTTCACCGATAAACATTGCAGAAAAGAAACGTTCATTTCATTTTTGCAATATATCAAGTTCAACCATTTTGCGCCATAAAGTTGTCGTGCTGATACCTAAACGTTTCGACGCCTGACTGCGACTTTCCTTTTCTTCCTGCAAAACTCTTGTAATTACGGACCTTTCCGTCTCCTTTAGTATTGCATCAAGGCTCAGGTCGGCTTTCAGGACTCCACGGGATATTTTGTCAAACTGCGATGGCAAATGCCGCCGCTGCAACAACCGTTCATGCGGTTCAATGATATTGAGAGCACTTTCAATGCAATTCTGCAATTCCCTCACATTCCCTGGCCACTCATGCCGGCGAAATACTTCAAGCACTTCTCCTGCAACATCATCAACCATTCGACCGAGCACCCGATTGTACTTCTCGAGAAAACAGCGCGTCAACGGCTGGATATCGTCGTAGCGGTCACGCAAAGCCGGCACTTTCAATTCCACAACATTGAGCCGATAAAACAAATCCTCACGAAACTTTTTTTCTTCCACCAACTGACGCAAGTTACGATTGGTCGAGGAAATGATCCTGATGTTTACACGAATCGGTTTGCTGCTGCCAAGCCGGGTTACTTCCTGCTCCTGCAGCACGCGGAGCAGACGGGCCTGGAGATCCCATTCCATCTCACTGATTTCATCCAAAAAAACCGTACCACCGTTGGCCGATTCAAATATTCCCGCACTGCCACCTTTTTTTGCGCCGGTAAACGATCCTTCCATATAACCGAACAAATTGCCCTCGATCAAGCTCGGCGGCACCGCCCCACAATTGATCGCGATAAAAGGTTTGTCGCAGCGCGGTGAAACATTGTGGATCGCTTGCGCGAACAATTCTTTGCCCGTGCCGGTTTCACCAAAAATCAAAACCGACGAGATTCCCTGCGACACGTTCTTGGCCACGCTTTTGCAGCGTTGAATACTTTCGCTGGTTCCTACAATATCCTCGAAATTATACCGGGCGTATTGAAATTTTTTCACTTCTTCGATCAGTTTATGCTTATGGGCTACCATCATTTCATTATTGAAACCCAAGCCATATTCTTCGGTAATCGGTACCCGAACCGCCATGGCGCCGGGAACTGACATCGACTGTCCTACCACCGGCTTTTGCGTCTGCATGGCTTCGAGCGCCGCGCCGCTGACTTTGCCAATATATTCGGTTTTGCGGACCCCCAGCGAATCAATGCTTTGCAACCGGCGGCCTTCTTTATCAAACAGAACCGCCTCACCGCCTGCAACTTTGGCAATGATCGGCAATGCTTGCGACAGGGAGTCCCACAACTTACATTCGCGCTCTATCTTTTCGGTGTTCGATGCGCTCAGGACATAGTCACCTAGCGGCAATGCCCACGCTTCCGACTTCGGCACAAAAGCTGAATGGCCAAAAGTCGGCGCGTTCTTTTCACTGGCCTGCCTCGCCAATTCATATACTACACCGTGATGTTCCGTCAACAGATTACCATGCGAATCAACCGTCCGCAGACGTTTCCCCGCTCTATCGGTCACGCTGGCATAACCGCCGGAAATCCGGGCAATCAACGGCAACGCATCAAACAGTATTTTCAATTGAATGTCGTCGTTTGCCATGGATGTCGATATAATATCTTTCGATTTGCGGTGGTCTTTCATATGTCACCTCAGACAAATTGTTGCAAAAACATTTTATCATCATCCAGCATCCGATTCCATTGCATTTTTGAAATGTTTTTATTGACAGCTTTTTTGTTGACGAAATTGCAAGGGGGTTGACGTCAGCGCCAACCCCCTTGCATCGGATGAATACTGCGTTGCTGATACCGGGCTCAGTCAGCGGCGCCTGGCTCACAGGCCGCCGGATTGTCGGGGCTGCAAGCT
>CAYLSL010000033.1:3702-18904 GCA_964386615.1 uncultured Veillonellaceae bacterium | reverse complement strand
TTTCATAATTGCGTTCCAGCAAAGTAAAGGTGGAAATTTCCGTTTGCTTTTCGCGAATAAACCGGCGCAACTGGAATTTCATCTCATCCCGCGAAGACCGGCTGCCTAAAAACACCCGCAAGGCAAACTCGTCACGGGACGGACTCAATAAAGATGAAGGAAAACGATTCATCCACTCACCAAACGCTTGTTTGCCTGCTGCAGTGATCGTGTATACTTTTCGATCCGGCCTGGTTTCCTGCACTTCAATTTCCGAATCCACCAGTTCCTTCGCCTCAAGAGTCCCCAACTCCCGATAGATCTGACTCATCTGCGCGGGCCAGAAGGAATTGAGTTCCTTGTCAAACAACAACTTTAAATCATATCCGGTCATCGGACGATCCAACAACAATCCGAGAATCGCATGCGGCAACGACATGGCTGAACCTCCTTGAGTTTAAAGATATTATATTTTCTTATTGTTATTATATTATTCATATATTAAATGTCAATAATCTACCGTTTATTTCCCTCCGTGGCACAATAAAATAATGTATTGATTTTCCGAACCATACCCTGTTTTTTTAAAGGAGAATCACAACTGCACGACGAATAGTTCTAGGCAAAAGAAAACTCTAAATCAAAAGGAGGCTATTTTTCGGTGACCCAAAGAAAAATTCACGTCACACTACTCGCTTTTTTATTGTCTGCTGCATTGTCGCTGCCCACAGTATCCGCAGCAAAAAATGATGCACCGCCTACACAGAAAGTAACCGCGAAAACAATTGGCTCCGTTTCCTGCCAGGCAAATACAATTGAAAAGAATGCCGATGGCTCTCTCAAAAAGTGCGTTCTGACGGAGAACAAAACCGTCCCCGTTGCAGATATCACTTGCCTGACCGGCGGCCCGATTCAACTGGACGAGCAAGGCAATGTAACCCAATGCTTACTGGCCGTCGACCGCAACTATCCCGATCCGATGGGAATAATTTGCGATGATGGCAAAAACATCTCCCTGTACCCGAATGGCACTCCCTCTTCCTGTACGCTGGCCGCTGAAAAGAAGGCTCCGTTACTCGGCGCCGTTTGCGCCATCAATACGGTTGCTGAGTTTTATCCTGACGGCGCGCTGAAACAATGTGTCTCGACCGTCGAAAAAAAGGTTCCTACAGCAGCGACCAAAGAAGTCTATGTCACGGAATTCACCTGTGAGAAAAATAAACCGATCGGATTCTACCCAGATGGAAAAGTCAGCCAATGCACGCCCGTCGAATCGATTTACATGCGCGGCAAAGGTACTGCGCTGGCCGGCGAACCCGTTTCACTGCATCCGGATGGAAAAGTCAAAGAGTGCACCTATACGTTCCCCTTATACCAAAACCGCAGTTGCAAAGTAGAAGCCCGCGCCTCTTTCCATGCGAACGGAAACTTTGACACCTGCACGCTGCCGGATGACAAACCCGTGGGCAAAGCAGTCTGCAAAGCCGATACATCGGTTACGTACTATCCGAACGGCCACGTTGCTTCCTGCACACTGGCTGCGCCTGCAGAAAAAGCTACCGGTGTGGTAATTCCGGCCGGCACCGTCGTCAAATTTGACGCCAACCAGGCGCTTCAATAGTCCGAAACACTAACTAAACAAAAACACGGTATTGAAATCCCGATTTCAATACCGTGTTTTTTATTTGATATTTTAATTTCGGGCAAAATCAATCCTCTTTGTTGGTTTGATTCACACTGAAGTGATTCAGCAGATTGATCGTGGTGATGAGGTGATTATTAAATATTTTACGGGCGACCTCAAGCAATTCGATAATCATCGGATCACGCAGCGAATAAATCACCTTGGTCCCATCTTTTTTTACATCTACAATGCCTTTACCGCGCAAAACCGCCAATTGTTGGGACACGGCTGAAGCCTCGATCCCTAACAGCGCCTGCATTTGATTAACGTTTTTCTCCCCTTCCGATAACAACTCTAAAATACGGATGCGCATGGGATGAGCCAATACCTTAAAAAAATCGGCCTTGAATTCTTGCAACTGTCGGTTCACTTTGCATTCACCCCTTATCTATAATACCAATGTCGTCGCAACGATCGAGCGCTGACAGGATTCCTTCGATCAATGCCTGGGGCCGCGGTGGACAACCGGGAATATAGACCATGACCGGCACGATTTGGTCGACACCACCATGATTGGCGTAACTGTGTCCGACAATCCCGCCGCCGCAGGCGCAGCTACCGACCGCCAGCACCACCTTGGGCGCCGCTGCCGCATTGTAGGTTTTTTGCACCGCTTCCGCCAAATGCCGGGTAACGCCGCCGGTTATCATCAACATGTCCGCATGCCGGGGCGAGGCGACAAAATCGACGCCAAACCGTTGTATGTCGTAAATCGGGCTCAATAACATGGACATTTCAAAATCGCATCCATTGCAAGATCCTGAATCCACATGACGAATATGCAGGGACCGGCCAAGCACGGTTCTGATTCGTTGTTCCAATTGCTGACCGGCATCCAATCCGGCAGCATCCAGTTCATTCACTTTAGTGACCTCCGATCATGCCGGCAGCACTGCCGGCTAATCCCTTGTTACGGTAAAAATCTGCACCAAATCCGCTTTGTTTTTTGTTGACAGATGATAGTCCTGCGAAAAAGATAGACAGCTTGTCGGGCAAACTTCGGTGCAATGGCCGCAAAAGATGCACTTGCCATACGATACAGCCAGTGTACAGCCAATTGCATTTTCTGCAATCGTGATTGCGCCGGATGGGCAGGCTTCTGCGCAGGCGCTGCAACAATTGCAACTGGTTTCTTCCATATGCAGTCTTCCCCGGTATAGCAATGGAGCCGGCCCGCAAACCAACTTACGGGTAACTACGCCAGTATTCCATATCCTACGAATGATTTCAAACATCCCGCAGCCCCTTCTTTCCAGCCCGCTTCCTGTAGCAATAGCTACCGGTCACAACAAGCGTAACATAGTTCAAAGCTTTTGTTGATCAACGGAAAATCCGGCACAATGTTACCGGGAACGGTCAGGGGAACCGCCGGCCAATTGCTGAATGTCGCCGAACGAATCCGGTAGCGCTCGACAGTATCCTGCGGTCCCACTGACAACCAGTGGACCGTTTCGCCTTTTGCCGATTCGACCCAACCCATTCCCCGCCGATAAGCGGAAATATTGGGCAGGTTGATCAGGACCGGTCCCGTTGACATCTGCTGCAAAACTTGCTGTATGATCAATACCGATTGCGCCGCTTCATCAATTCGGACCTGAACCCTGGCCAATACATCGCCAGCCTGATACACCGGCACGGCAAAATCGACCCGGTCATAAGCAGCGTAGGGATGGTCACGCCGCACGTCGATGTTACGACCGGAGGCCCGCGCCGCAACCCCGACGACTTCAAGATCATTGGCCTGCTGCAGGCTAAGGATTCCGGTATTTCGCATCCGGTTCAACGCAATGTCATGCGACAGAATAATATCGACGATTTCGCCGAATTCGGCCATGACACGTTCAAGCGTCGCTGAAATATCGCTGAGTTCTGCTGGCGTCAGGTCGCGCCGCATGCCGCCCAGAGCAATAATTCCGCGTAAATAACGATGCCCGCTGATCCGTTCATTCATTTGCAGTAATTCTTCGCGCAATCGCAAGCCCTGACTGACGCCTATGGCCAGGCCAAAACCGGCGCAAACATTGCCCACATCGCCGATATGGTTGTATAACCGCTCCAGTTCCAGAAACAGTGTCCTCAAGTATTTTGCCCGCAGCGGCAGTTCGACTGCGGCGGCAGATTCGACCGCCTGGGCATAGGCAACTGCATGCGACAGAGCGCAAACCCCGCAGATCCTTTCCGCGACAAACAAAACTTTTTGCAGGGATTGTCCTTCACTGCGCTTTTCCAACCCCCGATGCGTATAAAACAGTCTGGCATCCAAATGCAAAACAGTATCGCCAACGGCGCCAAACCGGAAATGACCGGGTTCGATAATCCCTGCATGGATCGGTCCGACCGGAATCTCTGTAACATCTTCCCCCTGATAACGCATGAAGGATTCCCTGCTTTCCACTCGCGGCGCCCAGTCTGCGATGTTGTAATCCTTGCGTAGCGGGTATAGCTCTTCCGGCCAATCACCGTGCAAAGTGAGCGGGCGTGGGTCCGGATGCCCCTGCGGGCGAAGTCCCAGCAAGTCTTTCACTTCGCGCTCGTACCAGTTAAGCGCCGGCAACTCTACTGACAAGGATGGAAATGTGGGCTCTTCCTCGCTGACCATTACTTTAAGTGTAATAAACTGTTGCGTTTTATCGAAGGCAAACACATAGTAAAGCACCAACGCGCCAGTCCAGCTGCGTTCGTCACTGCCAACCATCGTGAAAAGCCGGCCGCCGCGTTCATTGACAAGATACTGGCAAATTTCCGGCAGCTGGTTCTTCCATACCAGAAACTCCGTCTCTGAATCACTGATGTCATTAACGGCGATGTATTTACCGACTAAATTTTGCTTGATGCGGCTGCTAAATAAGCGGCGGTTTTTCTCCATACTCAATACACTCCTTGCAAAACGACCGCGACTTTATGAATCGCATCACTCAACCACGGTGGTACATACAGACCAAACATTACCACCGCAATCAGCGGCAAAAACAATGCAACCGTAGACCATCCGCCGATTTCCTTGCTCTGCATGCCTGCCGGCGCCGCGCCAAACACCATCTTAACGGTATAGTAAATCATCCCGGCAAAAATCAATACCACCATAAACACGAACAGCACGGTAATACCGATGTGACCGCGGTTGAAACCAGCCATCATGATGGTAATTTCAGAAATAAAGAGGCTAAACGGCGGCGCACCGGCCAACGCTAGAACCGCCAGCAAAAACACTTTGCCGGTGACCGGCATGGAGGAAAGCACGCCGCCGATTCGTTCAATCTGTTTTGTATGATATTTTTGTTGAATGTTACCGGCAGCCATGAACAGCAGCGACTTTACCATCGAATGATTGAACATGTGCAGTAGCGCGCCAAAACTACCCAATGGACCACCGATGCCGATTCCCAGCAAGATAATCCCGATATGCTCCACACTTGAAAATGCCAGCATCCGTTTCAAATCCCGTTGTACCAACAGAAACGGCACCGATACCGCAATCGAAAAAATACCGAAAAAGATTAAATACTGGGCGACCTGGCCCGGCAACACTGCATTGGCAATGATATAAATGCGCAAAATCCCATATAATACAGTATTTAGCAGTGCACCGGACAAGACTGCGCTCACTGGCGCAGGCGACTGGCTATATGCGTCTGGCAGCCAAAAATGCATCGGCGCCACGCCGGCTTTGGCGCCAAAACCGATCAGGACAAAGACAAAGCCTGTCAACATCCATTGCGGGTTCAGCCATTTGGCCATCTGCAGCAACACCGTCCAATGCAGCGCCAAAGGATTGTCGCCAAAAACGTAACTGCCGGACAAGTAGATGAAAATAATCCCGAGCAGGGCAAATGACAGTCCGACACTACCCATGATCAAATATTTCCAGGCTGCTTCCAATGCAGTTTCCTTGTTGTACAGACCAACCAGTAGGGCGGAAACAATTGTCGTCAGTTCTATGCCCACCCACATCAGGCCAATATTATTGACTACACTCGACGCAAGCATCGCAAAGAGAAACAGGTGCAACAAAAAATAGTAATGATGGAATTGACGTGGTGAAATCGAACCCTCTGTCAATTCATGCTTCATATGGCCAAGTGAGTAAAGACAGGCGGTAAAACCAACAAAAACAACCAGCCCGATATTGAATGCGCCCAACACATCGACATAGATCGTCTGATCAAATCCGGTAATCGGGGTTCCCGTCATCACCCGGCAGACAACCGCCAGACCGGAGATCAGCATGACCGTTGCTCCGCCAAGTTGAATCCAGGCGCAGTAACGTGTTTTTGCCTGCCAGGCTGCCACTCCGGTAACCAGTGGGGCCAGCAGTAGTATCCAAAGCCACTCCATCGGCGTCATCCCTTCAAATTTTGCATATTTTCGGTGCTCAGACTGTCAAAGGTGGAATAAATCCGGAACATCAGAATACCGATCACAACCACGCTGACCAAAAGATCAAAGAACACGCCGAACTCCACCACCATCGGCATACCATAAGCAATCGATTCGGCGATGAGAAAGATTCCGTTTTCGATGGTGATCAGGCCCACTCCCTGCATGATCGCTTTCTTGTGATCGATCATGATGAAAGTGCCGAGAAAAATCATGATCACAGAAACCGGCAAATAGGTTTTCCCCAGTTCTTTGCTTGGCAAATTCAGCTGCGCCGCAATGTAGTAACCGACGGCCGACAGCACCAACGCGACCAGCAAGGAAGTATACTGGCTTGTGTATCGCTCCACTTCGCGGCGAACTCCTATCTTTTTGATCGTGTAGTAAAGAATGGCGGGGATCAAGATGCCTTTGACAGCCAGCGTAAATCCCGCCGCCAGCAGCAGATGGGTAATGCCGGTTTTGTACCACATGGCCGCCGCTGTTAACGAAAGCAGCAATGATTGTAGTGTCAGAATCGCCACCGAATCAACGATTTTCCGAATCTGAAACAGCATAATCGTGCTAAGCAGCAGTCCCGAGCCTATAAACAGTTCCACGCTGATTCCTCCCTACATTACAACCCGCAAAATTATCACCAACAGCGAAAGTGCCATTGAGGAAGAAAGCAATGTCGGCGCCTTGAACAGGCGAACCTTTGCATACAAGGTTTCCACCACTGCCAGAACGATTGCCAAAACAACCAGTTTGATTCCGTATAACAGCGCCGCCGGCAACAGGGACTGAATTTCCACATTGGCAGCCATTCCCCAGGGAAAGAACAAACTGATGAAAAGATTGAGAATGACCAGTTGTTTAATTTGCGCCGCCCACATCATCAGGCCCAGGTATCGGCCGGAATACTCGAGCAGCATCGCTTCATGAATCATTGTCAGTTCCAGGTGAGTATCCGGATTATCGACCGGAATTCTGCCGGTTTCCGCCAGCACGACGACCAGCATTGCCAAAACCGCCAATCCATAAGCAGGATCAACATAATCCCACTGTTGCTCTGCCAGACTCCTGGCAATTTGACCGATTTTCGTCGTTTTTCCAGCCAGGCAGGCGCCGAAGAGTGCCAGTAACAGCGCCGGTTCGATGATTGCACCGATCGCCATCTCCCGGCTTGACCCCATGCCGCCAAAGGCACTGCCGGAATCCAGCCCGGCCAATGCCGTAAAAAACCGGGCAAGACCGAATAGATACACCAACATGAGCACATCGCCGGCAAACCCGAGCGGAGTTTCTACTGCAAACATCGGCGCCAATAGTCCTGCTGTAAGAATCGTAGCCCATACAATATAAGGCGTGGCGCGCGTTAACCAGGAGGCATGCTCCGAAATCACTGCATCTTTTTGCAGAGCTTTGCCAATATCATAATAACTTTGCAACAAAGGCGGCCCGATTCTATTCTGCAGCCGGGCTTTCGTTTTTTTGATCAATCCCTGAAGCAGCGGCGCCAACAATACCAGCAGCACCAATTGAATTGTCGTCCACAATAATGTCTGCATCATCCCACTTGCACCTGCCTAATCCACAACAAGGCAAAAATTAAGGCCAGCACCATATACGTCAGGTAACTTTGCAGATTTCCATTTTGAATACCCCTGATTTTATGCGCCAGCTTTACTGTCAAACCGACCATGGGTCGATAAAAAATATCCTCGATTGAATAATGGGTTTCCATCGAATGCCGGATTCGGCGCGGATAGTATGCGTAATGCCGGTGAATATCGACGGTTCGTCGTGTTCCTACGAACCGCTGCAAAATCACCAGTACCGGATTGGAAAATGACGTTCCGCTGTATTCCATCGCTGGTTTAATCGCTGTGCCGCAATTCCAGGTTTCGTCGATCGTCACCCGGCTTTGGCCAAGCCGATGACGAACAACCGCCAGTGTCAATATAAGAACGATCAGTACGGAACCGCCGGCTGCGACCGGGACCAGAACGCCTTCGGTATTGTTGGCAAACGGCATAAAGAAGAACGAGTCAACTTGTACCTGGGTTTGAAACAGCATCCCACAAATCTTGCCGGTCATGTCGAGCACAACCCCCGGTATCACGCCCAGCCCAACACAACATAAGGCCAGCATGGCCATGCCGGCCTGCATTGTCCGGGGAACCTCGCGGGCCTGTTCGGCATGTTCGCTGCGCGGCATCGCCAGGAATGCAGCGCCAAAATGCTTAACCATCCCGCCAGCCGCCAGCGCACCGGTCAAGCCCAGCGCCGCCACTGAAACCGCGCCCGCCAGCTTGATCGCGCCATTGGGTACGTCGATGGAAAGATGGAACAATGACTGAAAAACCGCCCACTCACTGACAAATCCATTGAGTGGCGGCAATGCCGACAAGGATAATCCACCAACCAGAAACAGCACTGCCGTAACCGGCATCCGCCGGATCAGCCCGCCCAGATGATTGATATTTCGAGTATGGGTGGCGAACAAAACTGAACCTGCGCCCATAAATAACAGTCCCTTGAACGCTGCATGATTCAGGCAGTGATACAACGCCGCCGTCAAAGCCAACGCCGCCAACAGCGGCAGTTGAAAAGACTGGAACAGGAGCGCCGCGCCTATTCCCATAAAAATGATCCCCATATTTTCAGCGCTGCTATAGGCTAAAAATCGTTTCATGTCATTTTCCGCCAACCCATACACAATTCCCAGCACAGCCGAGATTATGCCTGCTGCGAGAATCAGCGCCCCCCACCAGACTGGACCGCCGCCAAACAGATCCAGACTGACACGCAGCAGGCCGTACACTGCCGTTTTGAGCATGACAGCAGACATCAGGGCGGAAATGTGGCTCGGCGCCGCCGGATGGGCCCGTGGCAGCCAAATATGTAATGGCACAATACCCGCCTTGGCGCCAAATCCAATCAACAACATGACAAAAATGCCATTTTTTAACCAGGCAGGAATTCCACCGGCTATATGTTTGAACTCTACGAAAGAAAAAGCGCCTGTAAACAAAAACAAGGCCAGAAAGGACAAAGTAATGAACAATGTGGCGACATGGGTCATCACAACGTAGATATATCCGGAGGTTCGCACCTCATCGCGTTCGTGTTCAAACATCACCAAGCCGAAAGAAACGATAGACATCAGTTCCCAGGCAATCAAAAAAGCAAAGGCATTGTCGACCGTCACCACAGCCACCATTGAAAGCAAAAATAAATTGAGCCCGCCGCCCAGCAGTCCTACGTTTTTTTTGTCGTAATATTCGCTGACGTAACCTGTCGCATAAATGGCAACAGCCATTGCCACAATGGAAATGATCAGTAAAAAGAACGCCGACAAGCTGTCAATTCGAAATGAAAAATGGACTCCGTTTACGATTTGCCAAAGTGATACGGCAACTGTAGTTTTGCCAGTCAATACGGACAGCGCCGTCAACATCCCACAGGTTCCCCCCAGGAATGAAAACAGGTGGGCAGTCCAGTTCGCTGCGCGGGGCTGTTTGCAGCTGATAAAGGCGGCTAACGATCCGATTGCATACAAAATCAAGGTTGCATTAAAGAATGAGATCATCCTGTCTTCTCCGACCATAGAAAAGCCTCCAAGCCCTTGTTTCGCAAATTTATCCTGTATCACGAAACACTCATATCTTCAAATATTCAATTGTTTAAATATATGATAAGTCAGTAATTTTGTCAATGCAAATCAGTTTTTGGTCATTTGGCGGCAAATAAAAAAGCTGCACTGAAAACCGTTGTTCAGTACAGCCCCGTTTGCCCTCATTGTTACGCGTTCGAATCAAACATAAATATCGACATTATGTCCCAGATAGGGGTGCGCATGGCGCTTTGCCGCACCAGTCCGCTCTGCCGCACCGCTCTCCTGATTTTGCCTGGCCGATTCCAAAGTTTTTTGCGCCACCAACACGCCTATCTTATCCGCTTTGGGCCGGAAATCGGCCGACTGAATCCTATTCACCGTTGAAACATCCATTACTTTTCCTCCACCCCAATTAAGCCCGAACCGCAAACTTCCATATGATCATTATACCACAAGCCCGGCAAAGCAGCTTACAGGCGATCCAGCGCCAACAACAGGCCATAAATCAGCGCCTGCGGTCGTGGCGGACAGCCGGGCACATAAATATCGACCGGCACGATTTTATCCACTGCGCCTTCCTGGGCGTACGTCTGGCCGAAAACCTTGCCCGAGCAGGCACAAGCGCCGACCGCCATCACCAGTCGCGGCGTCGGAGTGGCTTCCAGCGTCATTTCCAGCGCTTGACGCAAATTGCGGGTAACGACACCAGTGACCATCAATAAATCGGCATGTCGCGGTGAAGCAACAAAATCAATCCCATATTGCGCAATGTCGTAAACCGGGTTCAGCAACGCACTCATTTCAAAATCGCAGGCATTACACGAACCTGCATCCACATGCCGGATTGCCAGCGACCGCCCCAAAGTCTGGCGGATTTTCGCCGCCAGTTCTGCGCCGCCGGATTCGGCCAATTGTCCCTGCAGATGGGCATATTCATAGTTGAGGCTATGCCGCAGCCCGTTTTTTTCGCAAAAATCAACACAGGCGCCGCAAAAAATACAGGCATCATGATCAATAGCCAGTTTGCTTTTCTTCATCCGAATCGCCTGTGTCGGGCAAATATCGATACATTTCCGGCAGTCCCTGCAGCGCTGATCGCGAACTTCCAGCTGGCCGCGAAACCGGGCCGGCACCGCAGACATAAAATAATCTTCTGTCACAGTTCCTTGTTGCATTATTTTTTGCAGTATGCGCAGCATTATATTCTCCTCACCTGTCCAGACATGCGTAGCACAGCTCAAAACTTTTATTGATCAGCGGGAAATCGGGGATAATGTTACCCGGTGCTGCCATTGCCACAGCCGGCCAATTCGGATAAGAAGCGGAGCGGATCACGTAACGGTAAATTTTCTGATTGCCATCCAGCATCAGCCAGTGCAAATTCGATCCGCGGGCCGATTCGCTCCAGCCAAAGGCGCTGGCATTCTCTTTCGGCAAATCCAGCTTAATCCGCAGTTCGCCTCGTTGATTGGCCAGCACGGTGATCACCTGGCGGATGATTTCGCACGACTCCCGTACTTCGGCCACACGCAGCCACAATCTGTCCTCCACGTCACCATGGCGGCGAACCGGAACCTTGAAATCCAGTCTGCCATACGCTGCATATGGATGATCCCGGCGCAGGTCGATATCGATCCCGGAAGCCCGCGCCGCCGGTCCTACCACTGCCAGATCCGCTGCAACCTGCCGGGGCAGGACGCCGGTCTGACGGCAACGATCAATGAATCCAGCATGATTTTCCAGTATTTCCACCAATTCTTTAAAATCCTGCCCCAGCGCATTAATCAGGCCTGACGTATGACGGATCAATTCGCCGTTAATATCAGCGCTAACTCCGCCAGGCACGATCATGCCCCGTAAAAACCGGTTGCCGGTCAACTCCTCATTAAAGCGCATCAGGTTTTCTTTCTGTCGGCCAGCCTGACTGGCGCCAACGGCAAACCCAACTCCAGCGCAGATATTTCCCACGTCGCCGACATGATTGTACAACCGCTCCAACTCCGCAACCAAGACCCTGATATATCCGGCCCGTTCCGGAATCCTGGCCGCGGCAATGGTTTCCACCGCCTGGGAAAAAGACAGCGCATGGGAAACGCTGCAGGCGCCGCAGGTGCGTTCAATACGAAAGATCGCCCGGTCAACCGGCATCCCTTCCAATGATTTTTCAATCCCCCGGTGGGTAAAAAACAATGTCGGATCAAGGCGTATCACGTTTTCGCCCGCCTGACTGAAACGAAAATATCCCGGTTCAATGATCCCGGCATGAATCGGACCAACTGGCACTTCAAAAATTCCTTCTCCATGTACGTGCGCCGTTGACTTGCCGGGTACCGCCGAAGCCACTTCGGCTACTTTGCTGAAATCCTTGCGCAGTGGATAACAATCTGCCGGCCAGGGACCATGAATTACCAAGGGGCGCAGATCGGGGTGCCCGACAGGAATCAGGCCGAACAGGTCATGAATCTCCCGCTCATACCAAGCGGCTGCCGGCAACAATGTGGTCAGGGAAGGGTACTCCAGCGGCTGCCTGTCGGCAATCCGGCTTTTAACCAGGATAAAATCAGCCGTCTGTTCAGCAGCAAACAATATATACAGACAAAAACAGCCGTTCAATGCTCGCTCATCATTGGCAAACATGGCTTGCAGCGGCAAACGTCCGCCTTTGGAAATCGCGTTGACGGCTCCGCGCAGACCGGCAGCCGGTACTTCTTTCACCTCTACCATCTGCGGACACCTCCTCCGACAATTTCCGCTGCACCACGAATCAAACCATCCAGCCAGACCGGCACATAAAATCCGGTTGACACCAATATTATCAGCGACAATACCACCGCCAGCCACATCCACGGCGACAAATCCGCTTGCTTCATACTTGCCGGCGGTTCACCGAACAACATCTTCAACGTGTAATAAATCATCCCGGCAAAAACCCCGGCCAACAGCAATAGCGCCAATAACCCCTGCCACCAGCCATCGAGAAACATTGCCTGAATGATGGTCAATTTGCTGAGGAACGTACCAAACGGCGGCAGGCCGGAGACAGCCAGGATCAGGGCCAGCCAGATGCCGCCAAGCATTGGCATGACCCGGATAATGCCACGAATCCGCAAGATCTGTTTGGTTCGGTAAGCCTGAACCAACACGCCGGAAACATAAAACAGAGCCGATTTGCCGATCGCATTGTTGATCAGATGAAGCAGTGCACCATAGAGGGCAAGCGGAGCTCCGACGCCAAATCCCAAGGCGATCAGACCGATGTTCTCCACGCTGGAATAGGCCAACAGCCGCTTGACATCATGCTGCAACAATAAGAACGGCACGGCCACGCCAATCGAAAGCAAACCAAATCCAACCAACAGCTTGCCGGTTACAACGCCCACATCAGGCAATAAATTGATGACTGACAAATTGCGGGCGATCGCATACATGGCCACGCTCAGCAACGCTCCCGACAGTAATCCGCTGACCGGCGTCGGAGCCTGGCTATGCGCATCCGGCAGCCAGGTATGCATCGGCGCCAACCCGGCTTTGGTTCCATAGCCGATAATGATGAAAATCGCCGCCAGCTTGACCAATGCCGGATTGAAACGATAGGCGCTGTCACGTAAAGCAAACCAGCCGAGCGGCTGCACATCCACAAAGCCTGCCTGTACCTGTGCGTAATAAAGAAGAATGGTTCCCAATAGCGCCATCGCGATGCCCACGCTGCAAACCATCACATATTTCCAGGCCGCTTCCAGGGAAGACCGATTGAGGCTGAACGCAACCAGCAAAGCTGAAACCAGTGTCGTCGCTTCCACCGCGACCCAGAGCAATCCTAGATTTTCCATCACCAGCGTTAAAATCATTGTCAGAATGAAGAATTGAAACAGAGAAAAATAACGCGGAACCATTTTGCGCGGCACATGCCCGTCACCTTGCTCATGCTTCATGTACGGCACTGAATATAATGCCGCGGTTATGCCAAGAATCCCGACAATCGTCAGAAACAAAGCATTTAATGAGTCCAGCAGAAAAACACCGTGGTGAAAGCTCCCTTTATCGACAATCTGTTTGACCAACCAGAACAACGTTGCAGAGGTCAGTGAAGAACTGACCAGATTCAGCCAGGCCGCCAGAGTTGGATTTTTGACTGCCAACATTCCGATTCCCGTGAGAAACGGTATGAGCAAGGCCGCTAAGATTACATCGAACATTGCTTCATCCCTTTAACTTTTGCAATACTGTGGTATCGGTTGTCATAAATGACAATTTCAGGCGGAAAGTCAGAATCCCCAATACGATAACCGCTACCATGACATCAAAAAACACACCGAATTCAATAATCAGCGGCAATCCCCGGGTCATCGACAAGCCCAGCAGATAAATCCCGTTCTCCATCATAATCAGGCCAACAATCTGCAATACTGCCTGTCGTCGGGTAATCATGATCAACAAGCCGATCAGAAATCCGGCCAGGGCGCCGGACAAAGCATCGCGGCCCAGTCCCGGCAATGCCTGGTCAACCAGTCCATAAGCCACAGCCAGCAGCAAGGCCGCCACCAGCGAAGTCTGATTTGGCGACAAAATAGGTTTATTTTCCGTTTCATTGCGCAAACGGGCAACTACCCGGAACAATGCGTACGGAATCATACCGGCCTTGATCATAACGGTGAGCAGCGCTGCGACATACGTATGCATCATTTCCGATTCCAAGCCGCTCCACACACAGGCAACCGCTACCGCGATCGATTGCACGACCAGGATTTGGATCGCCAGCCGCAGACTGGATACCCGCGTAATCAAAAATGCCGTAAACAACAGTATGACGGTCAAAATATTCATGCTATCCTCCCATGCTAACGGGCTACCAGCGCCAACAGCGACAGTAAGCCTGACGCCGCCAGAAAGTTCGGCAGACGGAACAGTCGCATCTTGACCGAACTGGTTTCGGTAATTGCCAGCAATAAACCGACCAGGAAAATTTTAAACAAAACCCATAATGACGACAGCGGGATTAAATCAAGCCAATTCCAGGGGAAAAACAGTTCGACAAACAAAACCATCATCACCAGTTGCCTGACATATACCGCCCATAACAGCAACGCCAGATGCCGGCCCGAATACTCAATCAACAACGCTTCCTGAAACATGGTCAGTTCCAGGTGCGTATCCGGATTGTCAACCGGAATTCGTCCGCATTCGGCAATTACCACGATAAAAAATGCCACCGCTGCCAATACATACGGCAAGGTAAACGAATGCAAACTGACATTCTCGACCATTTTCCCCAACACAGTAGTCCCCGCCGCTCCTGCCGAGGCAACAATGGCCAGCAAAAATGCCGGTTCCACCAACACGGCCAGATACATTTCGCGGGAGCTGCCCATCCCGGCAAACGAGTTACCTGAATCAAGTCCTGCCAACGCCATGAGAAACCGGCTCAAGCCAAACAGATACACGATTAGAAACAGGTCGGAAATTCCGGAAACTGCAGGAGTCAGCGGCAATAACGCCGCCACGGCAAAGGCCGCGCCAAAACAAATAAATGGAGTTATGCGGGTAATCCAGGAGGCCGTTTC
>CAYLSL010000033.1:0-3602 GCA_964386615.1 uncultured Veillonellaceae bacterium | reverse complement strand
AGGCCGCGCCAAAACAAATAAATGGAGTTATGCGGGTAATCCAGGAGGCCGTTTCGGCAACCACCAGATCTTTGGCCAACAACTTGTACAAATTGCGATACGGTTGCAACGGAGACGGGCCGCGGCGGTTTTGCAACCGGGCCTTGCACCACTGGATAAAGCCTTGCACCAGCGGCGCGAACAGGACTATGCCCATCGCCTGCACAAACATTTCAACAGCCTGCATTACGCCACCTCAATTCCTGCCGCTCCAGGCCAGCACAACAATTGTAACGACCAACACATAGCCTACATACAACTGCACACTGCCCGCCTGAAGCCGCTTCATGAATTTTGCCCGCTTGAGAATCCATTGCTGGACCGGATAATAAACCGCTTCATCGACGATATAGTGAATCGTCTGGTGATAGCTCAATTTTCTGCCCACATAAATATTTTCGTTCTCATCCACCACCCGCTCGCGCTGCGACCGCAATACCCAGCGAAACGCCCAGCGAACCGGCTTGGCATATCCCATCGCACTATATTGATTTCTTGCCGTGGAGGTTCGCCCGCACGCCCATAGCGGAGCCGTAGACTGACGAATTTTTCCCCGCAGATAAAACAAACCAACCGCTGCCAGACAACCTGTCAACAATACGGCAGCTAACACAGGCACCGCAAGTATTCCTTCGGCGTTATTGGCCTGAAATAGCAAACCGCCCTGCGTGATGTCGAACAGACCCCGGGTATCGATCCCGATATATGGCGCCAGAATCCGGCTGAGAAACCGCAGCAACTGATGCGGCCACAATCCCAGATAAAAACAGGCGCCGGCCATGGTCAACATCGGCAGGACCATCGACATTTTTGCTTCACCAGCCGCTTCGGCCCTGCGAGTTCTCGGCCTGGCCAGGAAGGCGATGCCAAACGCCTTGACAAAACAGGCAGCCACCAAGGCCGCAGTCATTGCCAAAGTGACGAACAGCAAAATCCCGGCCACTTTGCCGGCCAGCCCCGGCCAAGCCTGCGGCAGAAAAAACAAAGCCTGCAGCGTCATCCATTCGCTGATAAACCCGTTGAGCGGCGGGAAGGCAGCAATCGCGACAGAACCGACAAAAAAAGCGGTCGCCGTGTACGGCATGCGATGAATCAATCCACCCATCGTCTCCAGATCGCGTGATCCGGTAGCCCTGACCACCGCACCAGCCGCCATGAACAACAGCGATTTGAAGACGCCATGATTAAACACATGAAACAAGGCGGCAGACCAAGCCAAGCCCGCCAATACCGGCTGTCCCGCCGAAGCATAGACCATTCCTGCGCCTACTCCCAACAGGGCTACACCCATATTTTCCAGACTGGAATAGGCCAACAGCCGCTTGATGTCACTTTCCATCAGCGCGTATAAAACGCCCAAGAACGCCGACAATATGCCAAAACCCAGTACGGTGGCGCCCCACCAGGCCGGTCCGACTCCGAGAAATTCCAGATAAAACCGTGCCATGCCATAAATCGCTGTTTTCAACATCACACCGGACAATACGGCAGAAACATGACTCGGCGCGGCCGGATGCGCTTTCGGCAGCCATATATGCAGGGGAATAATTCCTGCCTTGGTACCAAAACCGATTAAGGCAAACAAAAAAATCAAGTTGCGCTGCGTTTCCGTCAATACAATGCCCACAAACTTTTGAAAGCTCAAATCTCCGGCAATGGCTGCCATAATGAAAAATGCCGCCATCAGAAAAGCAGTTCCCGTATACGTCATGACCACATAGACGAAACCGGCGCGCACATTGACGCTGTGTTCATGTTCGACGAGAATCAAAAACAGGGAGGTCAGTGTCATCAGTTCCCAGGCAATCAGAAATGCCCCGGCGTGACTGGTGCTAAAGACAAACGCCGTCGACAGCAAAAACAAATTGAACACGGCCGGCAGGATCGCGTAACGGGGCGAGTAGTGGTCCGAAGTATAGCCGATTGCATAAATCGAGACCACCGTTCCCACAACAGAGAGCAACAATAAAAAAAATGCCGCCAGCGGGTCGATGCATAGCGCAACTTCCCCGGCGTGCATCCAACGACCCACAGGCAACAGCAGAGTTTCCCCTTTATTCAGAACTTGCCAGGCCAAAAACATCATAACGGCAGAACCCATGGCAGCAAAACCATGAGAGGCGCCATTGGCCAGGCGGGGAAATTTCCACAACGCCAAAGCCAGCAAACAGCCAGTCAGAAAAATGATGACCATGAGTTTAAATACTAAATCCAGTTCCAACTCGTTCACCATACCTCGTTTGATAATCCGAACCGTTATTCAGTTAAATCCGGGAATCAATGAACCAACTGGGATACGAAGACGAACCGGATTCCTTTGGCCTCCAGTTCCGGCATCACTTCGCGCATCGCTGCAGCCGTCGTCGGCCTGGCATGACCAATCACCGTGATACTTCCCTGCCGCAGCGCCATTTCGCCGGCAGTCCGCAACTGTTTCTTCACATACGCCACATCAGCGATTCCATCAAGAAACAAATCATTTTCTGTCGTTTTTATCTTTTGCTGGCGGGCTACATCGGCTGCAACCGACTTGGCATGCGTCCGGCTGTCAACAAAGAACAGCTGCTTTTCCCGCAGCACTCTCATCACATTTTCCATTGTCTTGCGATCGGCCGTGGCGCGAGACCCCTGATGATTATTGATGCCGATGATCCCTGGCAGGCTGGCGGTGGCCCGATCAACCAGTTCGCGAACCTGAATCATGTCCATATCTATTTTTACCGTGCTGGACAGCTCGCTGGAATCAATGCCGGACAACGGCTCCATCGGCAGATGCAGTATCACTTGGTGTCCACTGGCCAATCCCTTGGCAGCCGCCTCCTTGCTATACTGTTTGAAAGGCAGCACCGCAAAGGTGAACGGGCGGCGTATGGCGGCAAATTCGCTGATCATGTCCTGCCGAAAACCAAAATCATCGATCACGATGGCAATTTCAGCCCGATTAGCCGCGTTCGCTTTTTTGCGCGGTCCGCTAACCACCGGTTTGCTGCCTGCGCTGACCAGGTAAAGCCGGTCACTGACAATTGTCAGCGGGCCACCACCCAGTTGGTCAGTAAAACCGATATCCAAGCGGGTAACGGTGTAGCCATGGTACTGATCGGGTTCGGTTTTGATGACAATACCGCCGGCCGCCTTTAGCAACGGGTCCAGTTTGGCTTTCAACGTATCCGCGCTGACACCGGCCGCATCGTCAATCAACAGGTTGCGTGAATTCCAGCGGATCAGTCCCTTGTTGTTTTCACGGGGCGCATCCTTGTCGATTCGCTGTACATCGCCGACAACCATATTCTGCGACGACAACACCTGATCCACGATGCCATGCAAAGTCTCACAGCGGGCATTATAGTCCGCATCATTTTTCAATTTCTCTTCTTTGGCTGATACCCCCGGTTTTACCGGAGCTGACTGTTGAAAAAAATAATAAGCGCCACCCACGGACAAAAGGAGTAGGAGCGCAAGAAAAATCGTTCCCGCGCCCCCAAACTTGCCTGACTTTTTCTGAGTTTTCGGCTTAGCGGCCTTTTGCGACTTCGACATTGATCCGCATACCTTTGATCCGGTTG
>CAYLSL010000032.1:14851-19061 GCA_964386615.1 uncultured Veillonellaceae bacterium | reverse complement strand
AAGCCGACAAATGCGCCGATCATAAAAACTTCGCCATGGGTCCAGTTGATCAGGCCGACAATGCCAAATACCACTGTCCAGCCGATAGCGATCAGCGAATAAATTCCACCGAGCGCCATGCCATTGATGATTTGTTGAATCAGAACCAACTCGACACCTCCGCTGAGAAAATGCGCGGGAACGGTCTGACCGCTCCCGCGCCTGCTATATACGCCTTTACTCGGGATGTTTATTGGGCTACGACAAATTTTCCGTCCTTGACAGTAACAAACAGGTATGGACGAACCCAGTCGCCCTTGTCGTTAAATGTAACGGTGCCGGTGATTCCCTTGAAGGAACTGGCGGCCATCGCCTCACGCATGCTTTCGCGGCTAACGGCGCCTTTGGCGGCGGCTTTTTCCAGCGCGTCTTTCAACACATATCCCTGATCATAAGCCAGCGCGGCAAAGGTATCGGGGTCCATGCCATATTTTTCTTTATATTTCTTGACGAACTCCTGCACTTTCGGGTCAGGATTGGTCGGCACGAATACGCCAAGGAAGTAGGTGTTTTCCACCGCTTTGCCGGCAATTTCAATATATTTGGGGCTATACAACCCGGTCGGTCCAACGATCGGCATGTTCAGGCCCATTTCCCGCGCCTGTTTCACAATCAGGCCGCCGTCGGTATAGGTACTGCCAACCAGCAGCACTTCCGGCGCTTCCGCTTTGACTTTTGTCAGCAGGGCCGAATAGTCTTTATCTGTTGCCAGATAGGTCTGGGCGGAGGTCATTTCGATGCCGAGTTTTTTCGCTTGTTCTTGTGTCGAAGTCAACAGGCCTTTGCCGTAATCATTGTTCAAATAAAGCAATGCCATTTTCTTCGGTTTGAATTTCTGCGCCGACAAATCGACCATCAAGCCGCCGACTTTGTCGTCCTGCACGGCCATCCGGAAGAAATACTTGCTCATGCCGGACAGTTTATGGGTACTGGACGAAACGACAGAATGGGGAACTTTGGCCTTGTCGGTGATCGGCACCATCGCCAGGGTGTTGGAGCTGAGACAGGATCCGACGATCGCTACAACGCTTTTCATGTCGGCGAATTTCTGGGCGCCGGCGGCTGCTTGTTTGGGATCTCCGGCGTCATCATGGGTCAACAATTCGATTTGCTGGCCTTTGATGCCACCTGCCTTGTTGATTTCTTCCAACGCCATTTCCAGGCCTTTGCGGTGGCTGACGCCATAGGTTGCCGCGTCACCGGTGAGCGGATTGACCATGGCAATGGTGATTTTCGCCGGAGCTTGCTGCGCCGCCGGAGCCGCCGGCGAGCCGCCGCAGCCGGCCACCACGGCAAGGAAAACCAGAATCAGGGCAAAAGATAGTGCGCGTAAACTCTTTGACAAAACGATTCCTCCTTCATCCATACTGTGAAATAGGGAAAACAAAACACCGGCGAGCTTTCTCCCGGTGTACGGCAACTAAAAACACAATCGTGTTATGCTGCGCTCTACGAGAAAGCTCTTCACCAACATTGGTGACAGTCACGCAACTGTTCGCTGCGTGCCCAGCAAGGAGTTCCTGACAAACTCTTCACTTCGGCGATCACCCTTTCGCGCCGGGTCTGCGATGTCCTTCTCGCCGGCGGTACTGATGCTTCTCGCTCCTCTATTCTCTGACCCTTATTGCTGTTTGACAACTTTACGTCTATTCTACTCCGTGTCTTCCCGCACTGTCAACGGGTTTTCGCTGGTTGCTGCAATGATTTGCGGCGATCAACGAAAGACTTCGCCGGCATGGTAGGAACTGCGCACCAGCGGTCCGGAGGCAATATGGCCAAAACCCATGCGTTTGGCCTCTGTCGCCAAAAAGGCGAATCGGTCCGGGTGGATATAATCGACAACCGGCAAATGCTCCCGCGTTGGCCGCAGATATTGACCGACCGTCAGCGAGTTAACGCCAACCTCGCGCAAATCAGCAAATACTGCCAGCACTTCCGCTTCCGTCTCTCCCAGGCCCAGCATCAGGCCGCTTTTCACCCAGGGGATACCAAACTCCGCCGCCTGCTGCAGCACGTCCAGCGACTGCTGATAGTTCGCCCCGGGACGAACCTGTTCATATAGCCGGGGTACTGTCTCCACGTTATGGTTAAATACATCCGGCTGTTCCGCCAATACAATCTGCAACGACTGACGATTGCCGGCAAAGTCGGGGGTCAGCACTTCCACCGTCACTTTTGCATCTTTGGCCCGGATATTGCGAATGCAGGCGGCAAATTGTTCTGCTCCGCCATCCGGCAAATCATCGCGGGTCACCGAGGTTACGACCGCGTGTTTCAATCCCATCCGCGCCACCGCGACTGCGACATTCTCGGCCTCTGCGGCATCAATCGGCGGAGGCGTACCCTTGGGCACCCCGCAAAAACGACAGCCGCGGGTGCAAATACCGCCCAAAATCAAAAATGTCGCTGTGCCGGCATGAAAGCACTCGCCCAGATTCGGGCATGAGGCGCTGCGACACACCGTATGCAGGTTTAAATCATCAATCAGTCCCTGAACTTGCTCGACGCCGCCTGCCGGAATACGCCGAATCAACCACGGCGCGCGTTCTGCCATCTCAGATTTCATCAAAGCCACCTATTTCCCTTCGGTTTTGCTTACAGTTCCGGGCTGAATACCATCAGGCCCGACTCCGGGTCATAGCGACGCATCAGTTTGGCGCCGTCAAATTCGACAATCACCAAATCGATCGTTGCCAAGACCGGATTCCCGCCAGCCGAAAAGTGGCCGCCAAAAACCCTTTGATCGGGCGTCACACCATGTGCATGCAGATGAATCATTCGCTCACCCTTATCCGACTGGCAAATCACGCCTTGCCCGCCCAGCAGATCAATCGGTCCGTCTACTTCGATTGGATCGCAGAAACGAAACCCCAGTGGCTGCGTAGGATCTTTTAAAGGAATGATATAAGTGGCTTTCGCCAAACTGCCCATCACACTGCCAAAATAGCCATATTGAATGTGGTGTTTTTGACAAACCGCCTCGATTCCTGAAACCAGATCCGTTCCCGGTTTCAGGTGAGCGGCAACGGTGCGTCCTTTATGCGCTTCAACGGAAACGAACTGCTTTTCTCGGGACAAAACCATCATGCCTCCTCTGTTTGCTGCAATTCGGCGGCAAATACCGTTGCAAACTCTGCCAGCAA
Source organism: uncultured Veillonellaceae bacterium (assembly GCA_964386615.1). Classification (GTDB taxonomy): domain Bacteria; phylum Bacillota; class Negativicutes; order UBA1444; family UBA1444; genus UBA1444. Next base: position 15,879 of record CAYLSL010000032.1, on the reverse strand, counting down.
TTGATCTGCCACCGCACTTACGTTCGCCGTCACGCCGGCAGTCTGCAGACTGGTTACACCAAAATCTTCGATTCCACAGGGCACGATCTGTTGAAACAACGCCAAATCATTGTTTACATTCAAGGCAAAACCATGGCTGGTAATCCAGTTGCGTACGCTGACCCCGATCGCCGCCATTTTGCGATTTCCAGCCCAAACCCCGGTATAGCGGGCCTTTCGTCCAGCCACAATGCCATAACGGGCTACAGTACGAATCAAAACTTCTTCCAATTGTTCGACATACCAATGCACATCTTCCTGCCAGCGGCTCAGGTTCAGAACCGGATAGCCCACCAGTTGTCCCGGATTGTGGCAGGTGATGTTGCCGCCACGGTTCGTCTCGACAACTTCGATCCGCTCTGCCTGCAAGCCGCTTAGCGAGGTGCGCAGGTTTTCCCTGCCGCCGCCCCGCCCGGTCGTAATCACCGGTTGATGTTCGAGTAAAATCAGCACGCCGGCAACGTCTCCGCCGGCAACCCGCTGCCGGGCCTGTTGCTGGAGCTCCAGCCCTTCCTGATAGGAAACCAGGCCCGGTCGGATCACCTGAACCTGTCGGTTCATTAGACCTTCATGCCCGGCGGCCAGTGAATCGCCAGATTGTCGACAGCCAGGGCCGCTTCGCCGAGCGACTCGGACACGGTCGGGTGCGCGTGAATCGTCGATACCAGCTCATCCACCGTCGCCTCCAGCCGCATCGCCAAAGTTGCTTCGCCAATGATTTCCGTCGCCCGCGGACCGACCATATGCACGCCGAGAATCTCGCCGTACTTTGCCCCGGCCAGAATCTTCACAAAGCCGCCTTCCCCTTCGTCGATCATCGACTTGCCATTGCCGGCCAGCGGAAATACGCCTTTCTTATAGGCAATTCCCAGTTCTTTGGCCTTGTCTTCGGTGAGACCGACCGCCGCCACCTCCGGGTGCGTATATACGCAGGCCGGGACAATCGGCTGTCCATGTCCGGCTGCGCCATGCCCCAGCGCATGCTCCAC
>CAYLSL010000032.1:0-14751 GCA_964386615.1 uncultured Veillonellaceae bacterium | reverse complement strand
CCGGGACAATCGGCTGTCCATGTCCGGCTGCGCCATGCCCCAGCGCATGCTCCACTGCAGCAATGCCCTGATGCGAGGCCGCATGAGCCAGCATGGTGATGCCGTTGCAGTCGCCGATGGCATAGACGCCCGGCATGTTGGTCTGGTAGTGGTCATCCACGACCACCTTGCCGCGTTCCAGCTTTACGCCCGCCGCTTCCAGACCTGCCCCGTCCGTATACGTTCTGCGGCCTACTGCGACCAGTACGATTTCAGCGGCAATTTCCCTGGTCTCGCTGCCCAGCATAACTTTGGCCGACAATGCCCCGTCGGCCTGACTGATCGATTCCAGTTTGGCGCCGTTCAAAAATGTTACCCCTGCTTTGGTCAGGCTTTGCTTCAAGTTTGCCGCCAGCTCGGAGTCGATGCCCGGCAAGATCTCCGGCAGCAGTTCAACAACGGTCACTTTCGACCCGATCGCCGCGTACAGGGCAGCAAATTCGACGCCGATCACGCCGCCGCCGATGATTGTAATTGATGCCGGCATTTTTTCCAGCGAAAGGACGCCGGTGCTATCGACAACTCCTGGCAGGTCAGCACCGGGAAAGTTCAGTTTGACCGGTACCGAACCGGTGGCAAGAATCACGATATCCGCGCCAAGCGTCTCCGGCTTGTCGCCATGGACCTGGACCAGGCCCGGTCCGGTGAGCTGGCCGCATCCTTTGTGCACGACAACGCCGTTTGCTTTCAGCAGACCCGCCACACCACCGACCAGTCGGCGTACGACGCTGTTCTTGCGATTCATCAGGGCCTTCCAGTCGATCTGGACCGAGTCGCCGACAAGGCCGATGCGGTCGCCGTGTTTTACGGCATGATACAGTTCGGCAGTATGCAGCAGCGCCTTGGTCGGGATGCAGCCGACGTTGAGACAGGTGCCGCCGAGGTTTTCCTTTTCCACCAAGTGGGTCTCGGCACCTAGCTGGGCTGCCCGGATCGCTGCGACATAGCCGCCGGGGCCGCCGCCGATCACAATTACTTTTTTTGCCATGGTTTTCCTCCTGTTAAAACCGGGGCAACCGCAAGCGGCGCCCCGGTATCCTTGTTTTTATTTGTTTAGCCAACCAGCAGTAACAGCGGGTTTTCCAGCAATTCACGCAGGCGGGCCATGAATTTTGCCCCGACAGCGCCATCAATCAGGCGGTGGTCAAAGCCCAGCACGAAGTTGCACATGGGTCGGATCACGACCTGCCCGTTTAATGCCACCGGCTTGTCTACCGTACGGCAAACGGCCAGAATCGCACTCTCCGGCGGGTTGATGATCGGCGTGAAATGGTCGGTGCCGAACATGCCGAGGTTGGTGACGGTGAATGTGCCGCCGGAAATTTCGTCCGGTTGCAGTTTATTGCTTCTTGCCCTTGCTCCGAGGTCGACTACGGCGGCGCGGATTTCGCGCAGGGTTTTCGCTTCCGCCGCCCGGATGACCGGCACGATCAATCCGTCATCCAAAGATACGGCGACGCCCATATTGACCGTGTCGTGGTAAACGATCTGGCTGCCGATGATGCTGGCGTTGACAACCGGAATTTCGCCGAGCACCTGGGCCGCGCACTTGATGATGATTTCGGTAACGGAGGCTTTCTGTCCCGAAGCCTTTGCCAGCTGATCCTTTAGCGCAAAAGCCGCTGTCATGTCCACTTCCACTGTCAGGTGGACATGCGGCGCACTGTTCCAGGACTGGGTCATCCGTTCGGCAATGACCTTGCGCATGCCGACAAGCGGTTTGGTTTTCGCGGGCGCGGCCGTCGCTGCAGGTGTTGCAGTCTTGGCTGCCGCCAATACATCGTCTTTCATGATCCGGCCGTCTTTTTCGATCGAAGACAGCTCGACGCCGAGGTCGGCGGCCAGTTTGGCTGCCAGCGGACTGCTCTTGGCCGCTGTTTTTCCTTCGGCGAGAGCAAGCACGTCGCGTTCGACGACCATGCCATCCGGGCCGGTAGGAATGACGAGGCTTAGGTCCAGGCCTTTGTCGCGGGCAGCCTTGCGGGCGGCCGGCGAGGCTTTGACCCAGCCGAAACCGAGAACATCACGTTCGATGACCATGCCGTCCGGGCCGGTGGCAGTGACTTTGGCCAGGTCCACACCGAGCTCTTCGGCCATTTTACGGGCAGCCGGCGAGGCCTTGACGCGGCCTTCATTGGCGGGCACCGGAGCTGTGGCTGCGGTTGTCGCAGGCGCAGCAGTCGCTGTTGCAGAGGGAATACTGGACGCAACACTGGCCGGCGCTGCCGCCGTTGCCGCAACCGGCGCTGTTGTGACCGCTTCCCCGGCGGCGCCGACAATGCCGACGACGGACTGCACCGGAGCCACTTTGCCTTCTGCTACCCGGATTTCCAGCAGTATCCCGCTGGCGGTCGCTTCGATTTGGTTGGTGATTTTGTCGGTGGCGACTTCAAACAACAACTCGCCTTGGGCTACCGCCTCGCCGACTTTTTTGAACCATTGGGTGACCGTTCCCTCGGTCATTGTCAGACCGAGTTGCGGCATTTTGATTTCTGATGCCATGAGGTGAGTCCCCTTTCGTTACATTCCAAGCACTTTCGGCAACCACAGGGAGAGCGCCGGAATAACCGTTATTAAGGCCAAAGCGACACAAGACGCATACAGGAATGGCAATACCGCTTTGGAAATATCCGTAAGACTAAGGTCGGCAATATTGCAGGCAACATAGAGGTTGACGCCAACGGGCGGCGTAATCTGGCCGATGGCCACATTGACGGTAAGGATGACGCCAAACCAAACTGGATCGATGTTGTAAATCTTGATAATCGGCAAGAAGATGGGCAAGGAAATGTAGAAAATGGATATCGCGTCCATGAAGCAGCCCATAATCAATACAATTACGTTGATGATCAGCAAAATGATCCATGGGTTTTTTGAAAAATCAACCATGGCCGCCGAGGCAGCCTGCGCGGCGCCTTCTGTTGTCAGCAGCCAGGCAAACAAGGAGGCTGAGGAAACAATCAGCATTACAACCGCTGAACCGACAGAAGAATCGATCAGTAATTTTTTTAGCTTTTCCCAGTTCAGTTCCTTGTAGATAAAGAAACCTACGAATAATCCGTAAACGGCAGCCACACCAGCTGCTTCGGTCGGAGTAAACACGCCGCCGTAAATGCCGCCGAGGATAATGACCGGAGTCATGAGTCCCCACATGGCATCTTTAAAGGCAGCCCAGATTTCAGCGCCGCTGGCGCGCTTTCCATTGCCGCCGTAACCGCGCTTTTTGGATACATAGTAACTCACAATCGCCAGTGCTGCACCAACCACAAGTCCGGGAATTACACCGGCCATAAACAGTTTGCCAATCGACACTTCGGCGATAACGCCATACACGACAAATGCAATACTGGGCGGAATAATGATGCCAATCGCACCGGCATTAGCCATGAGTGCAGAAGAAAAGCCCTTATCATAGCCGGCTTTGACCATTGCCGGAATCATGATCGAGCCAAGGGCGGCTACCGTTGCCGGTCCAGAACCGGATATCGCAGCAAAAAAACAGCAGGTTACCACGCCGACAATAGCCAGGCCGCCGGTGATGTGGCCTACACATACATCAGCAAATTTGATTAGCCGGCTGGATACCCCGGCTGCTTCCATCACCACCCCGGCCAAAATGAAAAACGGAATGGCCAGGAGGGCAAATTTCGCGGTTGCTGCATACATCGTGAGCGGAAACACTTCCAGCGGCGCCCCCGACAGGTAAATCGTAATCAGGCTGGCCATGCCGAGGCCTACGGCAATTGGGGTGTTCCATAGCAAAAGAAAACCAAAGATCAAAAATAAAAAGATTGTGGGATCCATGAACATTATTCAGTTCCCCCTTTTTTCCAGGCAATCCATCCAGCTTGCGCAAACCGCATGAAGCAGAAAAACGCCCCAACAGTAATCGCCAGACTGATCATCCATTCCGGCCAACCAAGCGCCGGAGTTTGTTGTTTCAGCATCATCTGCGTCTCGATCATGTCAAAACTCAGCACAAACAAAAGGGCAAACATACTTAGCGTCATTAGTGTCACCAACGCCGATACGATTCTGGCGGCCTTTTTGGGCATATACATGAGCACCAGGTCGAAACCGAGGTGCGCGCCTCTTTTGGCAGCTGCCGCTGCGCCAATGAAACAACTCCAGACAAACAAGTTTGTCGTGATTTCTTCCGTGAAGGAAAGAGACGTACTGAGCAGATAGCGTGAAACAACATTGGCGAAATTGAGAATCAGCATGAGTCCAAGCGAAATAACCATGAACCAGTCTTCAAGCGCATCAAAAATTTTCCAGAACAAGGTGTCACCTCCTATATGAGAAGTTTATCGTCAGTTCTTTAGTTGTTCATCTGTGGTGAATTTTCCCGATATCCCCAATGCATAATTCCATTGACAAAAAATCGGTCCGGCCGGTGAGGGCCGGACCACCCAAGCGTTACCAGTTTAGCCTGATAGCGGGTTATTTGCCTGCTGCAATAAACAGATCCAGCAAGTCCTTGCCAATAATCGGTTCCTGTTCTTTGTAAACAGAAGTGACTGTCGCCTGGAATGCTTTGATTTGTTCCGGAGTCAACACATTGACCTGCAGACCTTTTTTCTTCATTTCATCCATTTGTTTCGCTTCTTCTTCGCGGGTCAGTTTGACGTTAAGCTCCATAGCTTCTTCCGCAGCTTTTTTCATGATCGCCTGAGTCTCTTTGTCAATCGAATCCCAGAGCTTTTTATTGACGCCCAGAACGATCGGGTCATACGAATAGTTGCAGATGGTCATGTACTTTTGTACTTCATTCAGCTTGGTTGTGTAGATAACAGAAATCGGGTTTTCCTGTCCGTCAACAGTACCTTGTTGCAGAGCAGTGAAGACTTCCGAGAAACTCATGCTGGTGGGGTCTGCGCCCATCGCTTTGAACAGGGAGATATACATTTTCATGCCAGGCACGCGGATTTTGAGGCCTTTCATGTCATCCGGAGTGGCAAGCGGACGCTTGCTGTTGGTCCAGTGACGGAAGCCGTTTTCACCGAAAGCAAGCGGCTCGATGCCCTTTGCGCGGATAAGTTCTTTAACTTTTTCGCCGGGGGCGCCTTTCATCGCTTTGTCAACGGCGGCATTATTCGGCATGATCCAGGGCATGCTGACTACAGCCAGTTTGGGTTCGATAACAGAGTAAATAATCGTCGAGTGCAGGGATGCGCCGGTTACACCGGCGGCAACTTGTTCAATCCCTTTTTGTTGGTTGCCGCTGGATAATTGCTCATTGGGGAATGTGGTAATTTCAACGCGGCCATTGGTGCGTTCCTTGACCAGTTCGGCCCATTTTTTCGCGCCGACGTTCCAGGGCGACGATTCCGACGGAGTGGTAACGCTCATCTTGATGCTGATTTTCTTCTGTTCAGCTTTTTTCGGTTCTTCCTTCTTGCCGCCGCAACCAACCAATACCAGGGAAATCGCAACTACGAGACACAGAATGAACACAAGACTCTTTTTCATTTTCACTGACCTGTCCCCTCCTCCTGATTTTTGAAATCGTAAGCCGGCAGTTTACCGACAGATCTCCTTGACCGTTTTAGTAATATGGTCGGCCGAAATTTTCACCAGTTGCTCCAGCGGCGGGCTAAACGGAACCGGAACAAACGGAGCGCCGATGCGGCGAATTGGGGCATCAAGCCAGTCAATCATTTCTTCTGCAACCAGCGCGGAAATTTCAGCGCCAACTCCGCCTTGTTTTACGGCTTCATGGACAATAACCAATCGCTTTGTTTTACGAACCGAATCAAAAATGGTCTCTTTGTCGATCGGACTGATTGTCCGCAAGTCGATGACTTCGGCCTGAATTCCTTCCGCAGCAAGCTTATCTGCCGCTTCCAGCGCCCGATGCATCATCAGGGAGTAGGAAACGATGGTCACATCTTTGCCTTTGCGAGACACGTTCGCCTTTCCAATCGGTACGATGTGGTCTCCATCCGGCACCGGACCCTTCATGGGAAACAAAACTTTGTGTTCGAAGTACAGCACCGGATCATCCGAACGAATCGCGGCTTTCAACAAACCTTTTGCATCAGCGGGATTCGAGGGAATTACAACCTTCACGCCAGGAATGTGCATAAACCAGGATTCAACGCTTTGTGAGTGTTGCGCCGCCGCCGAACGGATAATGCCGTCCGGTGCCCGGAGCACCATGGGAACTTTGCACTGCCCGCCGAACATGTAGCGAACCTTGGCCATCTGATTAAACACTTCGTCCATGCAGACCCCGATGAAATCCGCGAAATGCATGTCGGCCACCGGACGCATGCCGGCTAGAGCAGCCCCTACTGCCGCACCGACAATCGCAGTTTCAGAAATCGGTGTATCAAGAACACGTTCAGTGCCAAACTTTTGCGGCAATCCTTTAAACTGACCAAAAATGCCCCCTTGCCGGGCAATATCTTCGCCGAGGACAAAGACGCTCGAATCGCGCTCCATCTCCTCGCTCATCGCTTCCAGTGTCGCTTCAGAAAAACTGATCTCACGCATCTTTAGTTCACCCCGCCTTCAACATAGTAATCATGCAGCAATTCGCTGTCGGCCGGGTACGGATCTTTCCGCGCATCATCAACAGCGGTCTTGACCTCATTTTCTACTTCGGCATGAATTGCATCCATCTCTTTTTGCGACAGCCATTTCTTCGCCAATACCACTTTAGCGAAATTTTTCAACGGGTCATTGTTGTCAAAATGATCCTGCACTTCCTGTTTGCTGCGGTACATTTCCGGATCGCCGACATAATGCCCTTTGATCCGGTAAGTTTTGAACTCCAGCATGTACGGTCCGTTGCCGGCCCGAACGTATTCCAGTGCTTTCTTCGATGCTTCATTGACGGCAAACACGTCATTGCCATCTACCGTCGCTGCCGGCATGTTATACCCCTGGGCCCGGATCGCCAGGTTCGGGACGGACGTGCCGTAGCTGCTGGGCGTCGTTGATGCGTATTGATTAAACTCACAGACAAAAATCACCGGCAATTTCCAAATCGCCGCCATGTTCATTCCTTCATGCACAGTACCACGGTTGGCGCCGCCATCGCCAAAAAACGTCACGGCAACCTGTCCGGTTTTCTTCATTTTAGCCGCCAGCGCTGCCCCGACCGCCAAGTTGATCCCGCCGCCGACCACGCCGTTTGCACCCAACATCCCGACTGAAAAATCGGCAATGTGCATCGAGCCGCCTTTTCCTTTACAATACCCGGTTGATTTACCGAAGATTTCAGCCATCATCGGCTTGATCTGCGCGCCTTTGGCGATGCAGTGACCATGTCCGCGATGCGTGCTGGTGATGTAGTCGTCTTGGTTCAGTTCGCTCAACAGCCCCGTCGCGATTGCCTCTTCCCCGATATACAGGTGCACAAATCCCGGCAACTCGCCGGCCAGAAAGCATTCGCCCACTTTTTCTTCAAATAGTCGGATTCGTACCATCGTTCGATAAAGATTTTGCAAGAACTCCTTTTTGTACGCCAACATTTTCCCCCCCTTATGAATTTTCAGCTTTTCAGGCAATAGCATATACTATGCATAAAGCATGCCAAAAATTCATATTATTAACAAAACGCCTATACAATAAGGATTTCACGGCTTTTTACAAATATTCCGCAACACTATTCGCAGTGTTTTTGCCCATCAATCGAACACTACTGTTCGTATATCGAACGGTTTTCCTTTTTCAGTTCAATTTGATACTCTTTGATTTTCCCATACAGAGTATTCCGGCCAACACCCAACAAGCGGGCGCTGCGGGAAACATTTCCCTGGGTCCTGTTCAAGGTTTCTTCAATCGCGATTCGCTCAAGATCCCGCAATGAGTGATTCTCTTTCATCTTGGGCGCGTTAGCGATAAACAGGTTGGTTGGTAAATGATGTTCCTCGATCTCGTTCCCCTCACAAAAATGTCCGGCTCGTTCAATGACATTTTCCAATTCACGAGCATTGCCCGGCCAGTCATACCGACGCAAGATGGCAAGCGCACCGGGTGATAGGCTTTTCAACGGAACGCCAAGCTGTTCGCAGGTTTTCTCCATAAAGAACTTTGCCAACCGTTCGATGTCTTCACGACGGTCCCTTAGCGGCGGCACATTGATTGGCAGCACATTTAAGCGATAATACAAATCTTGTCGGAAACTGCCTTCGCCGACCGCATGCATCAAGTCCCGATTCGTAGCGGCGATTACCCTGACGTCCACATCCATATAGCGGGCGCCCCCCACACGCAAGATCCGTTTTTCCTGCAGTACGCGCAAAATTTTCACCTGTACGTCAAGTGACATTTCACCGATCTCATCGAGAAAAATGGTTCCGCCATGCGCCAGTTCAAATTTTCCCGGGCGACCTCCCAGGCGCGCGCCGGTAAATGCTCCGTCTTCATAGCCAAACAGCTCGCTCTCCACCAGGTCCCGCGGCAACGCGCCGCAATTGATCGCCACAAAGGGGCCTTCACTGCGTCCGCTGGCCTTGTGAATCGCCTGAGCAACCATTTCTTTGCCTGTGCCGCTTTCACCCTGGATTAGCACGGTCGCCAAACTATTGGCGGCGATTTTTGACAACCGTTTGATTTCCAGCATGCAAGGACTTTCACCAACGATATCTTCAAATGAAAACATGGCGGTTGCGCCAACCATCCGGTTCACCAGCTTGCGAACCTGCTTGATCTCACGAAAAATATCTACAACGCCTTCCAGCCGGCCTTGCGCATCATGCAATGGAATTGCCGTTTTAATGAAATGCAAAACCCCGCGGCGCGTTTCAATGAAAAATTCTTTGTCCGTATAACCCTGTCCGGTTTCCAAAACCTTTAGTACGACCGGCTTAAAATCGACCAGTTCCTGAATGTGTTTCCCCACAGCATCCTGCGGTTTCACGTTAAGAATTTTAGCACCGGTGGGATTGATAAAGGTCACCGTGCCCTGCCCGTTGATCATCAGCAGTCCGTCAGAAACAGAATTGATTATCGTCGCATGCAGGCGAGCCGTGTCCTCCAATTTTTTTTGCGCCCGGCGGACTTTGATCATATTATTGATCGCTGCTGCAGCTGAAACGACCATGCCCAGTGTGTGCGAGTGTGCGTTTTCCTTGCTGCCGGTCACGCTGAGCACTCCCATGATTTTGCCGCAATCATCCGTAAGCGGAGCGGCAGAACAGGTCCAATTTGTATAGGCTTTACAATAGTGTTCTTCGCCAAGCACCTGGATCGGCCCCGAGCCCAAGAGCGCCAGGCTAAGCGCCGACGTTCCGACCATTTCCTCGGTCCACTTGACCCCGCGCGCGTAGTATCCGGTCCAAGATGACTGCGCATCGTCCATTTGCCCAATGACCTCGACGATGTATCCCGTAGCATTGAGCAGCACTACAACAAATCCTGAGCTGGCAACCAATTCATACAGACTTTGCATCAACAGTCTGGCCGAGTCTATCAGTTCCCGGCTCTCTGCCAACACCAGCTCCAACTCTTTGCCGGTCAGCACCTCTGCCGGATTCCAACCTTCCCGTTCTATGCCATATTTGCGGCAGCGCTCCCAGGACTCCTGAATTAGTTTTTGCTTATTTTCCATGCAAGATCCTTTCCTCTGTCGGGTTCAGCAATAACCCGGCGTTCATTTTTCGAACACTTGGCAAGTTGAATATTTTAACTATTCGCTATCTATTGATCAAACCCTGCTGGAAATACAAAACTGTTCATTATTTTGTCAATTTCAGCTTTTCAATGCATAAGAAAAGAGACCCGATTCCTTCTTTTGCTGAAGGTATCAGGTCTCGTCCCCATTGATTGCGTTTTATTTTTCGCTTGACCGGCCAAAAGCTCCAACAACAGCTTTGACGACTTCGCTGGCACAACGCGCATACAGCATTGCCGTATCCAGCGTCTCCTGCACCCTGTCGGCCGTATCGACCAGATTGTCTTCCAGGCAGGTAACCGCAGAGCTCGTTGCTTCTACCGTTTTCCTGACCCCGATAACGACCTCGTTGCTATTATTCAACAGCTCCGGCAAAACTTCCAATGTTTCTTCAATCGACTTGCGGTTTTCATCCAGCATTCCGCCCACCTGCACCACGACTTCCGTCAGTCTGCGCAAGACGACGATCAGGTAAAACCCAATTGTCAGAGCAAGGATGAACAGAATCAATAACCCGACATCATACAGGGAAATGTACAAAAACATCCCTTCTTTCCGACCGAAATTAAACTAGGCTGCGGGTTTTATTTTTTCTTCCCCTCTTCTGCCGGTGCCTCGACGGTTGCCGCTTCTTTGCAACCACATTCGCAGTTTTCGAGTTTATGTTTTACTTGTCCTTTAACTTCTTCAACCACTTCAATTGCTTTTTCTTTGACTTCGTCAATTTTCTCTTTGGCTTTTTCCACCGCTTCTTTTGCAGCAACCGCCAAGTCTTCACGGGTTTCTTTGCCTGCCTTCGGCGCCAGCAGAACGCCGGCAACCGCACCGACTGTCGCGCCAATAGCGGCTCCCACAGCTACATTTTTCAGTGCTTTCTTTTGTTCGGCAGCTTTGCGTTTTTTCTTCACTTTTTCAAAAACTTCTAAAATAGCCATGCTAACACCTCCATGCTTTGTAACTTTATCATACACTAATTTCCCTTGCTGGGGAATGGGCTCGCCGTGATTTCTAAGCGCCGAATGCCCGAAGTTTAACATTCTCTTTTTCCAGCGCTGCCCGAATTGCCTTAACCATATCAACCGCACCCGGTGTGTCGCCGTGAACGCAAATAGTCTGCGCCTGAATCGGTATAACCTTGCCAGTGATTGCGACGACCGTTTTTTCGGTTACCATTCTTACCACCCGCGTTACCACTTCATTAATATCATGAATAACCGATCCTTCGACTTTGCGTGAAACCAGCGAGCCTTCCTCCGTATAGGCACGGTCGGCAAATGCCTCTTCCACAAAGGGAACGCCCTCCTGTTTGGCAGCAACACCCATTTGTGAATTTGCCAGGCAAAGCATATACAGCGATGGATCTACGGCTTTGATGGCCTTGGCGATTGCAGTTGCTACGGTCAAATCCTTTTCAGCATTGTTATAAAGGGCGCCATGCACCTTTACATGCTGTAATCGGACGCCTGCGGCTTTACAAAACGCATCCAAGGCGCCGATTTGATATATAACGGCATTTTTTACTTCTTCTGGCGTAAGCGCCATGGAACGCCGTCCAAAACCAACCAGGTCCGGGTAACCTGGATGTGCTCCGACTGCAACACCATGTTTCTTGGCTAACAGCACGGTTTTAGCCATGTTGTCAGGGTCCGAGGCATGAAAGCCGCAGGCGACGTTAATCGAAGTAACATAGGGCATCGCCAGCTCATCATAGCCAAGTTCATAGGTACCAAAGCTTTCTCCCATATCGCAGTTCAAGTCCATAATCATTTATAACACCTCTTCAATTTCTACGTTATATATTTTTCCTTCGATTTTCAATTGCATTTGCCGTCCTTTTGGGGCTTGTATCTCTTTGGCAGAAAGGCCTTTCGCCACATTCTCGGCTACTTTTCGATAGCAGTCCATCTCCTCGCGATAAGCCTGAATTGCATCTAAATCGGTACATTGAACAAATCTTATGCGGTCTTGCGGTTGCGCCTGGGCAAGTTTTGCTAAATCGGAACTGATTACCGTGGCGATTTTGGCATAGCCGCCTGTCGTTCCACAGTCGACCATCATTACGATAGGATTTCCGTTCCCGGGCACTTGGATGGCGCCTGGCGCCAAGGCATCCGAAATAATATCAGCGCCGTGAACATGAGTGATGGGCGGTCCTTCCAATCGATACCCCATCCGATCGACATCATTGGATACGGTATAAAAGCTATTTAGAAGGGTTTCGATGCCTTGGTCCGTAAACAAATCTTCCTGTGGCCCCAATATAACGCGCACCGAAAGCTCTGAACAAATTGAAGAAATTAATTCTGGCGGTACGCCTATAGGCGCTGCCGTCATCGGCAATGCTTGACCGATAGACAATCTATCGCCTGCTTTCAATGGACGGCCTTCAAATCCGCCGATCCCTGCCCTGCCATAGGTCGATCTGCTACCCATGACAACCGGTACGTCAATTCCTCCGCTGATTGCCAAATAATTTCGGCAGCCCAACGTCGCCGCCCCAACCTCTAGGACGTCTCCCTCGGAAACATCAACGGCAGCCCATGTCTGTATATTTTTTTCATTCAGTTTCAGCGCCGCTTCCGCTCCGCATATTGCAATTCGCCCGGCCTGTTCAAACTTAAATGTTCCGCCCGCCAGTGTCATTTCCAATACTGCCGCGCTAAAAGGATTACCACAAAGCAGGTTGGCCATTCTGGCCGAATATCGATCCATAACACCGGCCCTGGGCATGCCATAAGCCAAGTATTTATTTCGCCCTTCATCTTGTACAGTTGTATATAGGCCCGGTTGCAAAACAAGAATCATCATTTCACCTCCGAACTTTCACGGGTCTGCGGGATGTACTCGTCTCGTTCCACTGCTCGCTCGATCCGTGAAAACTCAATTGTTGAAACCGATTCGAATCGCAAAAAATCGCCCGCTTTATATAAAAACGGCTCCGGGCTCCCTGGTTTAAAAACTTTGAGTGGGGTCCTGCCAATTAATTGCCAGCCTCCAGGACTGACCAACGGATAAAGACCGGTTTGGGTCCCGGCAATACCCACCGATCCAGCTGGAATTTCCTTACGCGGTGTAGCAAGACGTGGTGCAGCAATTTTTTCTGACATGCCGCCCAAATAAGGAAAGCCGGGGGTAAAGCCCATCATATAGACTCGGTATGACACTGCAGTATGTATTGATACTACCTCTTCAACCGAAATATTGTTGTGTTTGGCAACAAACTCCAGATCTGGACCTGCGTCTCCACCATAAAGAACAGGGATTATAACCACTTTCCCTGTTTGCTTTTCTTGTGTTTCTGTAAGAATTATCTGATGCAATTTATCGACTTTATCGATTAATTCTTGCCTTGTCAGTTGCAATGGATCAAATAATACAAGTAAGGACCGATACGTTGGTACGACGGCATCAATGCTGCCGCCCAGCTCGATTTCAATTCGCTGCGCTAGCGCATGTACCTGCGAATTGATAACAGGGTCAATTTTATCCGATAATTCAATGACTAACCCCGCTTCACCCTGACATGAGAATTTTAGTTTTTGCATCGCTGCTCGTTACTCCTCTGCAACCACTTTAATAATTTTACTTTTCGACATGTTTTTACATTTCCCTCTTGCGCAAGATTCGTAGTAAAACATTTCCTATCTGATAACGTATCCTAAAGTTGCGCACATTTGTTGAAAAAAGAGTTGTCACGGATGGGATCTCCCGTGTATGTTGAAGGTGCTAGCCAAAACAACAACACGAAGGAGATGAACATCCGTGACTGACACTATTATAACTCTCAATGAACAAACCTTGAAGAACCAATTGGGAGAACTGGTCCGGGCAAGCGTGGAGGAACCGCTGAACAAGCTGCTCGACGCCGAAGCCGATCAACTGGCCAATGCTGGCAAGTATGAGAGGACAGCGGCAAGAAAAGATACCCGAGCCGGCCATTACAAGAGAAAACTCACTACCAAGGCAGGTGAAGTGACCTTGCAGATTCCCAAACTGCGTCATCTCCCTTTTGAAACGGCCATCATCGAACGGTATAAACGGCGCGAAAGCAGTATCGAGGAAGCCTTGATCGAAATGTATCTGGCGGGCGTATCCGTCCGCCGGATTGAAGATATTACCGAAGTTTTATGGGGCAGTAAAGTGTCTGCCGGCACCATCAGCGAGATGAACAAAAAAGTATATGGCCATATCGAAGAGTGGCGAAACCGTCCCCTGCAAACCACCTATCCTTACGTCTATTTCGACGGCATCTATCTCAAACGCTGTTGGGGCGGTTCCTACGACAATGTGGCCATTCTGGTGGCTTTGGCGGTGGATGAAGACGGATACCGGGAAATCATTGGTTGCTGTGAAGGCGGGCGGGAAGACAAAGAAAGCTGGCGCTCCTTCCTGCGGAGTTTAAAAGAACGCGGCTTATCCGGCATGAAACTCAGTGTCGGCGATCGGTGCCTGGGCTTCGTCGAAGCCCTCGGAGAAGTGTTTCCGGAATCAAAGTTTCAACGCTGCGTCGTTCACTTCTACCGAAACATCTTCTCGGTAACACCGCTCTCCAAAGGCAAGGAAGTAGCCGCCATGCTAAAGGCGATTCATGCGCAGGAAGACCTGGAAAGCGCCCGGGAGAAAGCGAAACTGGTGATGGAAAAACTCAAGGGGATGAAATTGCCGGAGGCAGCCAGCCGCATTGAAAAAGGCATTGAGGACACCATTGCCTACATGAACTTTCCACGGGAACACTGGGTCAAAATCCGGACCAACAATGGACTGGAGAGAATCATGCGGGAAATCCGGCGCCGAACCCGAGTGGTGGGAAGTTTTCCGGATGGAAAATCGGCGCTGATGCTGGTGGGTGCGCGGCTTCGGCATATCTCCACGACAAGCTGGGGAACGAAACGCTACTTGAATATGGCACTCTTAATGGACGATCAACTCGATAACGTGGCAGATGCCAGCTGAAACCTACGCGGGACCCCATCCACAAATGTGCGCAAAATTCTTGACACTACCTCCTATCTCAATAATATAGAAAACAAGCAAACCCTTCCGTTTAGACGGAAGGGTTTGCTTGTTTCGTAACCGGCGGCGACCTA
>CAYLSL010000031.1:11484-19537 GCA_964386615.1 uncultured Veillonellaceae bacterium | reverse complement strand
TTGGCGATTATTTCTTGCGTGCTTCCACCTTGGCCATTTTTTCATAGTACATGGCAATGCCGGAATGGTCGTTCTGGCCTTTGCCGTCGACTTTCAGCGCCTGCAGGATTTCCATCACCGAGCTGGTCAGCGGCAGCGGCACGCCGACGTCATGACCGGTTTCGATCGCATTGGCCAGATCCTTGATGTGCAGGTCGATCTTGAAGCCGGGCTTGAAGTTGCCGGCAAGAATCATCGGTGCTTTCGCTTCCATAACCGTGCTGCCGGCCAGGCCGCCGCGAATCGCATTGAACACCAGTTCCGGATCGACGCCGGCTTTGGTGGCCAGGACCATCGCCTCGGACAATGCAGCAATGTTCAGCGCCACAATGATCTGGTTGGCCAGCTTCGTCGTGTTGCCTGCGCCGATATCGCCGCAGCGGACCACGGATTTACCCATTTTCGACAGCAGCTCCACGCAGCGGTCAAAGATTTCCTGTTTGCCGCCGACCATGATCGACAACGTGCCATCAATCGCTTTCGGCTCACCGCCGCTGACCGGTGCATCGATCATTTCCACGCCTTTCTTGGCAACGGCGGCAGCGACTTCCTGCGCGGCCAGCGGGGCAATCGAGCTCATGTCAATCAGGATCAGGCCCGGTTTGGCGCCTTCCAGCACGCCGTTTTCACCCAGAACCGCTGTTTTAACGTGCGGTGAGTTAGGCAGCATCGTGATGACCGCTTCCGACTGCGCAGCCACTTCCTTGGCGGTTTTCGCGGCCACGCCGCCGGCGGCGACCACTTCGTTCACCGCATCCTGGTTAATATCGAAGACAGTCAGCTCATAGCCGGCTTTGAGCAAGTTCTTGGCCATCGGTTTCCCCATGATCCCCAATCCGACAAATCCAATTTTTTTCATTGCAAATCCTCCCAGCTTATTAATTATTGTGTATTGTGCCCAGGCATTCTGTCCGGATGATTATCCGAGCAGCGTCCTGACTTTGTCGGCAATCGCCTTTGCGGTCAGTCCGTAATGTTCGATCAGTTCATCATAGTTCAGGGCCGAAGTGCCGAATACGTCTTCGATACCGACAAAATCAAGCGGAACGCCTTTTTCCAGACGCAGCGCCTCGGCAATCGCGCTGCCCAGTCCGCCGATGACACTGTGTTCCTCCGCTGTGACTGCCGCCTTCATCCCCGCTGTGGCAGCAATGACTGCCGGTCGGTCGAGCGGTTTGACGGTGGGAACATTGATCACTTTTAGCGAAATATTCTCTTTGGCCAGCATTTCTGCCGCCGCCAGCGCCTTGGACACCATCACGCCATTGGCGAATACCACGGCATCGGTCCCTTCGCGCAGCGTATACAGTTTGCCGATTTCAAACTTGCGGTCCTCCGCGGTGAGAATTGGCAGGTCGTTGCGGTTGATCCGGATGTAGGCCGGTCCCTTGTGCTCGACCATCGCCGCCACCATCTGGGTCGTTTCCACCGCATCGACCGGAACCAGCACCGTCATGCCGGGAATCCCCCGCATCAGCCCCATGTCCTCGACCGACTGGTGGGTCGAGCCGTCGCCATAGTCGGACAAACCGGCGCTGGAACCGCAGATCTTCACATTCAGCCCGGCAATCGAAATGGTTTGCCGCAGTTGGTCATAGCAACGGCCGGTGGAAAATACGGCAAAGGAATTGATGAACGGGATCTTGCCGGTCAAAGCCAGGCCCGCTGCTGTCGAGGCCATATTCGCCTCGGCGATGCTCATCTCAAAATAACGCTCGGGATAGGCCGCCTGAAACAGGCAGGACATCGTCGATTTGCCCAGGTCAGCTTCGAGCACTACGATATTCTTATTGGTTTTGCCTTGTTCGACCAGGGCTTCGCCGTACGCAGTCCGCAAACTGTTCGTCGCCATGGATCATTCCCTCCCTTTCCGGATCGCATCAAGATCGCACATGGCGGTTTTGCACTGTTCCGCCGTCAACAGGCCGTTGTGGAAGGCCGCGTTGTTCTCGGCGAATGAAATGCATTTCCCCTTGACCGTCCGGGCCAGAATCACCGACGGGTGCCCCTTGACCGATTCGGCTTCTTCAAAAGCATCGAGCAGGGCTTTTACATCATGCCCGTCGGCTTCGATGACATGCCAGCCGAATGCCGCCCACTTCGGGGCAATCGGATTGAGGTCGAACCGGTCGCGGATCGCGCCGGTCGCCTGCAGCCGGTTGCAGTCGACAATCGCCGTCAGGTTGTCGATCTTGAAATTCGCCGAAGCCATTGCCGCTTCCCAGATCTGCCCTTCCGCCTGTTCGCCGTCGCCGACGATGACATAGACCCGGCGCGGACTGCCGTCCAGCTTTAGCCCCATTGCCATGCCGTTGGCAATCGACAGCCCCTGTCCCAGTGAACCGGTGTTGGCTTCGATCCCCGGCGTTTTGGTCATATCCGGGTGTCCCTGCAGCATCGCCCCCAGCGATTTGACCTTTTTCAGTTCGCTGAGCGGGAAATAGCCGGCAATCGCCAGCGCCGCATACTGGACCAGCGCTGCATGCCCCTTGCTGAGCAAAAAACGGTCCCGGTCGGGATTCTGCGGGTTTTTCGGATCATGTTTCATCTTGTGAAAATACAGTGCAGCCACGATTTCGGCCGAAGAACAGGACCCGCCCAGATGGCCGACCTTGCCCTCGCCGATCAGGTCGGTCACGATCAGTTCGCGCATCTGCAGCGCCTTGTCTTCAATAGCACGAATGATATTATCAGCTACCATTGGAACCTCCCCCTTATCTCTGTCCGGCCGCTCAGTCGATCGGCGTCAGGACGATTTTCAGACCCTCTTTGGATTCCATCAGATCAAAGCCTTTTTGCCACTGATCGAGCGGCAGCTCATGCGTAACGATATCCGTCAGGTCGACGGTCCGCTCGCCCATCAGTACCAGACATTTTTCCCAGACATCCCAGTTGTGGCTGAATGTTCCCTGCAGCGCCGCCGCTTTGGAAATCAGCTGGTCGAGCGAGAAACCGACCGGTCCGGGACCCCAGCCGATCTTATTGATCTGGCCGCCGGGGCGGACTACGTCGAGTGACAGTTTGAGCGTCGGCGAGAAGCCGGCTGCATCGACCACCAGGTCGGCGCCGTAACCGTCGCGCATTGCCATGATGACAGGCACCGGGTCCTGCTGCGAGCTGTTGATCGTCAGGGTCGCGCCCAGTTTTTTGGCGATCTCCATGCGTCCGTCATCGCCGTCGGTTCCCACGACCACGATGTCCGAAGCACCCATGATCGCAGCCATCTTGATGCAGAGCAGGCCGATCGGCCCGGGGCCGATCACGACCACCAGATCGCCCGGCTTGAGCGGCGAGTGTTTGACCAGCGAACTGTAGGCCACGCAGAGCGGTTCGGTCAGCGCCGCTTCCTTCAGGCTGACGTTGGCCGGCACCTTGTGCAGGATCCGGCTGGGAACTTTCACATATTTGGCAAACGCGCCGTCGATCTGGAACCCGTAGCCTTTGCGTTCGCGGCAGACATGATAGTTGTTGGTCCGGCACATCACACATTTGCCGCAGTAGTCGGCATGCGTCTCCGACGCCACCCGGTCGCCGACCTGCCAACCCTTGACATTGGCGCCGACTTCGGCGATGGTCCCGGCGAATTCATGGCCGAGGATCAGCGGCACATTCACCTTGTAGGAAACCTTGTTGTGGTGCATGTGGGGATCGCTGCCGCAAATCCCGATATACGCGGTCTCGACCAATACGTCATCCGGACCGATGGTCGGCACCGCTACTTCGCGGACCTCAGTCGCCCCAGCCACGTTGTCATACTTTACAACGGCCTTCATCATTTTTTTCATTACCCCATCCCCCTCTTATTGCGTTTCAGTTTTGTTTCCCCCGTCTCATCGGCGTATTTCACCGACACATCATCGATGGTGGTCGCGATATGCTCCTGCATCCAACGCCGGGCCGCCTCTTCATTGCGGTCCCGAATTGCCTCGAAAATGAGCTGGTGGTATCTGAGCGCCCGGTCCACACCCATCAGTTCATTGATCTTGCGATAATAACTGACCATCACGTCCCGGATCACATTGCTCACATTGAATAGCACCGAGTTTTTTGTCGCCCGGGCGATATCCAGATGAAACTTCATGTCGGCGATGGCAAATTCCAGCGCCGGTTTGCCGACCCGGTTGATCTCCTCGATCGTCGAAGCGATGTTGGCGATATCGGTTTCGTCGGCATGTCTGGCGGCGAGAGCCGCATTTTCCGGTTCGACGATCCGGCGGTATTCCAGGATGTCCATCATGCTTTTGCGGTTGAGCACCAGCATGGGCAGCAGCGAATTCATGAACATGCCCGGCGTCAGCATCATCACATAGCTGCCTTCCCCCTGGCGGGTCTGGGCGATTCCCATCGCATTCAGCCGTTTTAGCGCTTCGCGGATCGGCACCCGGCTCACGCCCAAAAGCAGGCAGAGTTCGTGTTCCGACGGCAGTTTGCTGCCAGGCGGCCATACTCCGTTCAAAATGTTGTCCAGAATATGGTCGTACACCTGATGACTGATATGCCGCTTATCAATCGGCCTTTGCTCCATTCGGCCACCCCGTTCACTTGTAATACATGTTACAGGTGTTAATTTTCTGTATTCATTACGATATTCCTGCTAATGAAATAACATTTTTAAAATTTATTTTTGCGCATTATAAAAGCGGAGGCCCTCGCCTCCGCTTTACTATTTAAACGTTTTTGTTTTAATTAGCATATGCTAATTCATTACCGGATCACATCGACGCCCATGTACGGCCTTAGCGCATCCGGCACCACGACGGAACCGTCTTCCTGCTGGTAGTTTTCCAGAATCGCGGCCACGGTGCGGCCCACCGCCACTCCCGACCCATTCAGCGTGTGAACGTATTCCGGCTTGGCCTTCGGTTCGCGGCGGAACTTGATCTCGGCCCGGCGCGCCTGATAATCCTCAAAGTTGGAACAGGAAGAAATCTCGCGGTAACGACCGGCGCTCGGCAGCCAGACTTCCAGATCGTAGGTCTTGGCCGAAGAGAAGCCCATGTCGCCGGTGCAGAGCAGAATCGTCCGATACGGCAGTTCCAGCCGTTGCAGCACTTTTTCCGCATTCAGGGTCAGTTTTTCCAGCTCTTCATACGACTCTTCCGGCTTGACAAACTTGACCAACTCGACTTTGTTGAACTGGTGCTGGCGGATCAGGCCGCGGGTGTCGCGCCCGGCCGCTCCGGCTTCGGCCCGGAAGCAGGCGCTGTAGGCGGTGTAGTAAAGCGGCAGGTCCTTTGCGTCGAGAATCTCGCCGCGGTGATAGTTGGTGACCGGCACTTCCGCCGTCGGAATCAGGTAATATTCGTAGCCTTCCAGCTTGAACATGTCCTCGGCGAACTTCGGCAGCTGGCCGGTGCCGAACATGCTGTCCTTGTTGACGATAAACGGCGGGAAAAACTCGGTGTAGCCATGCTCCTGCGTGTGCAGGTCGAGCATGAAACTGATCAGCGACCGCTCCAGCCGCGAACCCAGGCCTTTGGAAAAAGTAAACCGTGCGCCGGACACCTTGCCGCCGCGCTCAAAATCGAGAATCCCCAGCTTTTCACCGATTTCATAGTGAGCCAGCGGTTCTTTGTCAAACTTGCGCGGCTCACCCCAGCGGCGAACTTCCGGGTTGGCTTCTTCATCGGCGCCCACCGGAACCGATGCGTGCGGTACATTCGGGATATAGAGCAGAATCGTGGTGAGTTTGTTTTCGATGTCCTTGACTTCGGTATCCAGTTCAGCGATTTTATCACCGACGCCCCGCATTTCCAAAATCAGGGCTTCCGCATCCTGCCCCGCCTTCTTCATGCGGCTGACTTCCTGCGAAACCGTATTGCGTTTGCTCTTCAGCGCCTCGACTTCGACCAGTACTTCCCGGCGGCGCTTTTCCAGTCCAGTGAACTCGGTCAGGTCCACCGATGCATTTCGGTTCTTCAGCGCCTGTTCGACCAGCGGCAGATTGTCCCGAACAAATTTCAAATCCAGCATATCTGTTCCTCCGTTCCGTCACCGCAGGACTTTGCCTGCAATATCGCGTATATTGTAGCATTTTGACCCAAACAGCGCAATGCACAGCAACCTTGCCGATGTCGGGGCAAATTCCGCAGCTGGCAGGAAATTGCATGCTTAGCACGAATTTTTATCAAGTACACTTTTTAATGATTGCGTTTTATTACATAGTATCCGGAGGCAACCCGCATTGAGCATTATGGATCATTTCGGCCAGACAACATTTACATCGCCGGATCAACTGGAGACAGCCCTGTTTGCCTGCACAGCCTGTCCCCTGCGTGACAAGGCGACCGGACCGACATCATACAACGGAGATCCGCGCAGTCCGTTGATGCTGGTCGGCGAAGGCCCCGGCGGCGTGGAAGATGAATATGGAACCCCACTGGTCGGCCCCTCCGGCCAATTGCTCGATAAGGCACTGGCCCGCGTCGGCATCAGCCGCGACCGGGTCTATACCACCAACGTCGTCAAATGCCGCCCGCCTGGCAATCGGACGCCGACGGTCGAGGAAGGCGAGTTTTGCGCTGCACGCTGGCTGGATGCCGAAATCGCCCTGGTGCAGCCAAAAATCATCGTCGCGCTCGGCAGTGTCGCCCTGAAATATCTCTACCACGCGAAAGCCCGCATCACGGCCGACCGGGGCAAGTGGTTCCGCAGCCGGCAGGACATCGCGGCGATCGCCACCTATCATCCGGCGTACTTATTGCGCCTGACCGGCGAACAGGAACGCAAGGCCAAGTGGGAAGTCGTGCATGACTTTGAGGCCGCGATCAGCGAACTGCAAAAACTTGCACCTGACTGGAACTTGAAAAGCAATGTCCCGCCCGACCTGTTGGCCCTGTACGCCGGCAGACGGGACGAACGCAGGCAACAACAAAAAAACGGAGGATAAGATGTTGAGACAAACAACGATGACCCGCCGCAATTTCTGTAAATGCACAGCCCTTGCCGCCCTCAGCCTTGGGCTCAACCCCTGGGGAAAACTGCTTTCGCCGGGACATGCTGCCGCCGCGGCTACGCCGGCCAACTATTATCTGGCCCACAGCAAGGAACTGACTGCCGCGTTTGTCGACACGCTGGAAGGAGTCCATCAATTTTTGTCACCCGAACTCGGCATGGTGGCCAGCCGCATGATCACGCAGCAGGCATTGGCCAACTTCAAGGAATTGCTGCCCAAATTACCCGATGTCGGTGGAGATCGCAACTGGGATACCGAGTTTATCCCGATTGCTGCCTGGTATGTTGCATTATATGAACCGATGCGCGCCCATGGCAAAACCGCCGAAGATATCGGCAAGCTGATCTACGATCTAAACGACTATTCCCTGGCCGCAACGCCAAAAGAACAGATTGCCGCCGAACACAATCGCTTGTTCAGCCCGGAATATCTGCAGGAGCAGCGGCAATGGGCAGCCTGGACCCAGCGGCGGGAACTGCCGGCCAACTGGGTGGCGAAGTTTATCGAAGCGCCGCCGGGTCCCCGTGACGCAGAAGATAGTTTCGACTACGGCATCGATTATTCTGAATGCGGCCTGGTTAAATATTTTCATTCACAGGGACGATCCGATCTGGCCCCCTATATCTGCCTGACGGACTTTTCCCGCAGTAAAGCCTTTGACACCGGCCTGCGCCGCAGCAAAACCCTGGCGATGGGCGACGGAGTATGCAACTTCCGCTACAAAGCGAACCGACCGGTCACCCAGGACTGGTCGACGGAAATCGGCCGGATCCGCAGCCGCAAAGTTTAAGGAACCGCTGAATAATTCCGATTGCAAAGATTACGGTCTTGATTCGCTGCGATTTGCTGCTGCAATTTGTCGGACGCGCATTATACTCCGTCCAGTCGCTATGCGCTAAAATCAACTTCCTGTTGATTTTCTTCGACGAATTTTGCAGCTTCATCGGCGAATTCTACGACCGTAATCCAAGGCAATCTCCATTATTTTAGCGCTTCCTCCCGGCATAATTGCCTGTTTAAATCCTGCAAGACAAGAGGTGGCAAATTTGCTAGACTTAA
>CAYLSL010000031.1:0-11384 GCA_964386615.1 uncultured Veillonellaceae bacterium | reverse complement strand
ATAATTGCCTGTTTAAATCCTGCAAGACAAGAGGTGGCAAATTTGCTAGACTTAACTCAGATCAAGCAATAACCAGTCTTGTTTGCAGGAGGACTTTTTCAATGAATAATCACTCACGTTTTTTTCTTCAGGTTCCGACTGAAATGGGCCAATTCGGTCTCGTCGCCAGCGAGACTGAACTGACTCATCTTTTTTTCGATGGTGAAACGCCCCGCTTCGATACGACTGAGCAGGCAACGCCATTATTGCGGCAAGCCGCCGCAGAGTTGCAGCAGTATTTGTCCGGCAAACGCCAACAGTTCACAGTGCCGCTCGACCCCGCCGGCACTGAATTTTTCCGGCGGGCCTGGCAGGCTCTCATCGCGATTCCCTATGGCGAAACCCGCAGTTACCAGCAGATCGCCGCCATGGTCGGCAATGCCAAAGCCTGCCGCGCGGTCGGGCTGGCCAACAACCGTAATCCGCTGCCGATCTTTATTCCCTGTCACCGGGTCATCGGCGCCAATCAAAAACTCACCGGCTACCGGGGCGGACTGCCGCTGAAACAAACCCTGCTGGAACTGGAACAACGGCATGCCCGTATTTAGTTACGGCCAGACCGAACTAAGCCACCTTAAACGCAAAGACAAGAAAATGGCCCGCATCATCGAGCAGATCGGCCCGATTGAGCGCGCCGTCAATCCTGACTTGTTCAGTGCACTGATCCACAGCATCGTGGCCCAGCAGATTGCGACCAAAGCGGCAGCCACCGTCTGGAACCGTTTGCTGGAGCGCTGCGGTGAAATCACGCCGCAATGCCTATATGCAATGGACGTGGCAGAAATTCAGCGCTGCGGCCTGTCGATGCGCAAAGCCCGCTATATTCACGGCGCCAGCCGGTCCGTCGCATTGCAGGAACTCAAGCTGGACGAATTTCCCGCGCTGCCGGATGCGGACATCATCGCACGACTGTCCGGCCTGGAAGGCATCGGCGTCTGGACTGCCGAAATGCTGCTGATTTTCTCGCTGCAACGGCCCAATATCGTCAGCTGGGGCGATCTGGCGATCCGCCGCGGCATGATGGCGCTGTACGGATTGACGCGATTGGATAAAAAGCAGTTCGACAGCTATTGCAAACGCTACTCCCCGTATGGATCGGTGGCCTCGCTCTATCTTTGGGCGCTGGCCGCAAGAAAACAGGAGGCGATGGAGGATGACGCTGACCGCCGCTGAAAAATGGCAGGCAATCAACCACAATGACGCCAATTATGACGGACAGTTCTTTTACGGCGTAAAAACGACCGGCATTTTCTGCCGGCCTTCCTGCAAATCCAAACCACCGCTGGCGACCAATACGCTATTTTTCGACAGCGCCGATGCGGCCTGCGAACATGGTTTTCGGCCCTGCAAGCGCTGCCGGCCCGATCTGTATGAATACCAACCGGTACTGGAACTTTTGGAGCAGGCGAAAAATCTGTTTCTCGCCCATTTTGCCGATAAAGAAACCCTGGCGGCAGAGCTTCGCGTGCTGCCAGTCAGCCAGGCGCATCTGATCCGGTTGTTTCGCACGCACTATGGCGTCACGCCGAATGAATACCTGAACCGGCTGCGGGTAGCCAAAGCCGCCGAGGCTCTGTTAAGCTCCGACGCCAGTTTGCTCGACATCGCCTACAATACCGGATTTGGCAGCTTATCCGGTTTTTACTTCTGGTTCAAAAAAATAAACGGCACTCCGCCACTGGAGTACCGCCGCCGCAAATACCAGCAATAAACAACAATAAACCTTTTTTCAGGACAGGCCTGGTCACGTTTCATCGCGTGACCAGGCCTGTCCTGCCGCTGCCGGCGGCTGGGTCTTGCCGCGCAGTCCGGCCAGTACCGCCAGCGTCAGCAGGTAAGGCATCATCTGGACAAATTGGTAAGGCAGGGCCTGGTTCTGCACCAGCCGGAAACTTACGGCATCAAAAATGCCAAACAGCAGCGCCGCCCCCACAACGCCAAAAGGCTGCCAGTTACCAAAAATCAGCGCCGCCAGAGCGATAAATCCTTTGCCTTGCGTCATCCCTTCCACATACATCCCGGTATGTTCAATCGACAGGTACGCACCGGCCAGACCGGCAAATGCACCGCAAATCAGCACACCGGCGTAACGGTAGGCAGAAACGGAAATCCCCACCGAATCGGCAGCAGCCGGATTTTCCCCCACCGCCTGCAGCTGCAGGCCAAAGCCGGTTCGCGCCAAAACCAGCCAGCTGGCCCCGGTCAGCACCAGTGTCAGTGGAATCAGCCAGGACATTTCGCTGCCGCCGGCAAACAGCTCCGGCAAGCCCGGCACTTCGGGGCTTGATGCCGCCATGTTGAAGAACCGGTAGCCAAACAGCCGGTTCAACCCATAGGCCAGAATATTGACTGCCACCCCGGATATGATCTGGTCGACACGACCATGCACCGTCACCGCGGCATGCAGCAGCGCCGTCAGCATGCCGGCGGCCAGCGCCAGCAAAATCCCGGCAGCCGGTCCATACCAGTACGCGCCGGCCGCGCCCCAGAACGCGCCGATCATCATCATGCCCTCGAGGCCGATATTGATTACGCCGCTGCGTTCCGACCATAAAGCGCCAAGCGCACAAATCGCGACAGGAACCCCCAGCCGCAGGGCTGAAGCGGCAAGTTCCAGCATTCCTTCCATCAGGAACCCAGCCTCCTTTCGCGGCTGGTCAGCTTTCGGTCCACCCATTGCATGGTCAGCGCCACACAAAGGATGATGATGCCCTGAAAAATGACCACCAGTTCCATCGGGATCGCCATAAACGCCTGGATCCCCTCGCCGCCGCGCCCCAATAACCCGAACAGCAGGGCGGCCGGGATGATGCCGAGCGGATGGTTGTTGGCGAGAAGGGCCACCGCAATGCCGGTAAAGCCGAAACTGCGGGGAAAGTCGAGGTCAAACGAATCATAATAGCCGAACAGATGGGATAAACCGACTAACCCGGCAATACCGCCGCTAAGCAGAAACGCTTTCATCCGTACCCGGTCCACCCGGATGCCGACATTTTGCGCGGTCAGCGGGCCCTGACCGGTTGCCCGGATTTCAAACCCCAAGGGCGTGTAGCGAAACAGAATCCAACAGCCGGCTGCCAGCAGGACTCCCAGCAGCAGGAACAGGTTGATTGCGATATAGTCCGGTACATCCAGCCCCAATAGACGCAGCACGCCGTTCAGTTTCGGCGCCGCAACAGAAGCTTCAAACAGCGGCGTCCGGATCAGCGGACTGCCCAGGCCGGCCGGAATCTGCTGGTTACGATCCATATATACGTCGGCCACCAACCAGTGCAACAGTGAAAAAGCGACATAGTTGAGCATGATCGTACTGATCACTTCGTGCACACCGCGGAATATTTTCAGATAAGCCGGCAGCAGGATCCACAGCATCGAACCGGCCAGCGCCGCCAGAACCGCCAGCGGCAGATGCAGCCAGGCCGGCAGGCCATGCAGGCTGAAACCGACCCAGGCCGCGCAAAACGCGCCGATCAGGTACTGCCCTTCCACCCCGATATTGAGCAGTCCGGCTTTCATGCCGGCCGCCACCGCCAGGCCGGCAAATAACAGCGGCGTGGCATAGAACAGGATCGAACCGATGCTGTCGCTCCGCCCCAGACTGAATGACAATAACGTGACATATACCTGCCAGGGATTGTAGCCCAGCAGCACCATAAACAGAGCCCCGGCGCACAGCGCCAGCAATACGGCGGCAATCGGCGCCACAAGCCGCAGCAGCAAAATCTGTTGTCGCTCATTCATGCCGGCGCCGCCTCCTTGCTGCCGCTCAGCATATAGTGACCGATCTCAGCGGGCGTCAGTTCGCCCGGTCTGAACTCTCGTACAATCTGTCCGCGGTAAAGAATGCCGACCCGGTCAGCCAATTCCAGCACTTCCTCCAGATCAGCCGAAATCAAAAGCACAGCGGCGCCGGCGTTTCTCGCCGCCCGCAGCCGTTCATACACCATCTCCGCCGCACCGACATCCAATCCCCGCACCGGCTGACTGGCCACCAATACTTTGGGCTGCAGGTTCAGTTCACGGGCCAGGATCACCTTTTGCCGATTGCCGCCGGACAACGAACGCACCGGTTGACTGATGGAGCCCAGGCGGATTGAATATTGCCGGACTTGCTCCATCACATGGCTTTGGCAGTTTTTTTCCGACAGGAACCCGGTTGGACTGAACTCCAAGCGGCGAACCTGCCCAAGCAGCATGTTCTCCCACACCGCCATCTTGCCGACCAAGCCCTGCCGGTCGCGGTCCTCCGGGATCAGACCCACGCCGCGCCGGCGGACCGCCGCCGCATCTTCGCCGGCGATGTTGTCTCCGGCGACAACAACGCGGCCGCTGACAGGCACGAGTGCTCCGGTGACCACGCCGGTCAGCTCCTGCTGCCCATTGCCGGATACGCCGACCACCCCATAGATCTCACCGCCGCGGATCTGCAGCGACAGTCCCTGCAGCGTCTTGGCCCGTCGGCCATCCTGGCAAAAGACTTCTGACAATTCGAGCAGCGTCGGTCCTGTTTGCTGCGACCGCTCCGGCGGCGCAGAAAGTACTGCCCGGCCAATCATCATTTCGACAAGTTGTTCGCGCGTGGCCGCCGCCGCTTCCACCGTTGCGACCAACCGGCCCTGCCGCAGCACGGTCACCCGGTCGGCAACGGCCAGCACTTCGCTCAGTTTGTGGCTGACATACAGCACCGTCTTGCCCTGGGTCCGCATCTGGCGCAGCAATGCCAGTAAATCTTCGGTCTCATCCGGGGTCAGCACCGCGGTCGGTTCGTCAAAGATCAGAATGTCGCCGCCCTGATAAAGCAGTTTGACAATTTCCACCCGTTGTCTGAGACCGACCGGCAACGTATCGACTGGATGGTCCAGGGCAAGCGAAAGACCCAGGTCCCGGCAGATCATGGCGATTTTTTGCCGGGCCTGCGTCGTTTTCAGCCAACCAAGGTCCTTTTCACAGCTGAGCATGATGTTCTGCAGCACGGTAAACCGATCGACCAGCATAAAATGCTGGTGCACCATGCCAATGCCGGCCCGGATCGCATCCTGCGGCCCGGAAAAACTGACCGGCTGCCCCTCGATACGGATTTGCCCCGCATCCGGCTTATGCAGTCCGGCCAGCAGATTCATCAAGGTTGTCTTGCCGGCGCCATTTTCACCCACTACGGCATGAATGGAGCCACCTTCCACCGAAAAACCGATTCCGTCATTGGCCATGGCGCCGCCGAATGCTTTACTTACAGCGCGAAATTCTATAGCAGGCGTCGGATGCACTTATTTTATTTCCTTGCGACTGATCGGCACCTTGATATCACCGGCCAGAATCCGGTTGCGGATTTCTTCCAGTTTCGACTTGAACGGGGCAATCATTGCCCGGTTATATTCATTGTCGGCATAACCGATGCCGTTTTCCTTAATGCCGAACTCCTGATAGCCGCCTTTGAATGTGCCCGCATTGGTTGTCCGGATCGTATCCTGCACCGCCACATCGACCCGCTTGAGCATGCTGGTCAGGATGAATGGCCGCTGCTCCGGCGTGGCATTGAGCGACTGATCGGAATCGACGCCGATGAACAGTTTCTTTTGCGCCACCACGGCATCAAGCGCCCCCAGACCCGATGAACCGGCTGCGGCAAACAGGATGTCCACGCCGGCGCCCAGCTGTTTCAGCGCCAGTTCCTTGCCTTTAACCGGGTCTTTGAATGCAGTGCCGGTAGTCCCGACATAATCCGACAGCACCACGATGTCCGGTTTTACATAACGGGCGCCGGCTGTATAGCCAGCCTCAAACTTCTCGATCAACGGAATCTGCATGCCGCCGATAAAACCGATTTTGCCGCTCGTGCTTTTCATCGCGGCCATCGAACCGACCAAAAACGCGCCTTCCTGTTCCCGGTACAGGAGGCAGGAGAGGTTGCTTTGCGGTTTCAGATCCGGGATATAGCCGTCAACCAAAACAAAACGGGTTTGTGGGAAATCTTTGGCCACCTTGCGGATTGAATCCGTAAACATGAAGCCTACGCCAAAAATCAGGTCGTATTTATCCTGCGCCAACAGCCGCAGCAGTTGTTCACGGTTGTCCCCGCTACCGGCCGGTTCCAGTACTTTGATTTCCAGGCGGTCGCCCAGTTCCTTCCTGGCTGCTTCCAGCCCCGCATAGGCGCCGTCATTGAACGACTTGTCGCCGCGCCCGCCCACATCAAAAACAAGGCCGACCCGCAGCTTCTTTACTTCGGACTGTTTTGCCGGCGCTGCCGGCGCCGCCGGAGTCTGGCCGCAGCCGGCCAAAACCAGGCTGCCGATCAGGAACATGCCCAGGAGAAGTACGCTGGCAAACTTTCTTTGTTGGTAAAAACTACGCAAAATGACTTCCTCCGCTCTCTGTTTTTACTGTCTGTTGTATTGGCGCCATCATGTCGGCGGCAGAAACCGCCGGATGGTGGTAGCGCTGTTTGCCGGCTGTTTTTTGGGCAAATTGCACCGCTTGCTGCGGACACCACTGGATGCAGGCCAGACATTGTTCACAGCGATGCTGCCATACCGGGCGGCCTGATTCCAGCTGGATATTGTCCGCCGGGCAGACGCGTGTGCACAGACCGCAGCCGTTGCAGGCTGCTTCGGCCCAGAAATCCTTGTCCATCCCGGCAACTCTGGGGAATGCAAACCGATAGGCAATCGACAGAAAGGTCCTTTGCCACCACGGCCCCCGCTCGATCGGCAAGACCATCCGGTCCCGGACGATGGCCGCGATCCGGTCGAGCTTCTGTTCGGCCTGCGTGAACAGCCTCTGTTGTTTGTCCACTGCTTCCGCGCCATTCCAGATAATATAGTTTGACGGCGACAACATGCCAAATCCGGCTTGCAGGGGAAGCCCCCGCGCCTGCAACAAAGTTTGCAGCTGCAACAGGCTGGCTGATACCTGGCCTGCATTCAGCGCCACGGCAAACTGGTAGCCATCCGGCTGGCCGGCGAATTGACCGGCAAACTCCACCACCCGCCGCGGCAGCCCCCACATGTGAACGGGGAAAACCAGTCCGTTCCTTTCACATGGCGTATCAGGCAACGGGCAGTCGGCCCGCAAAGGAACAAGGCTGACTTCGCCGTCAAGGCGCTCCGCCAGCTGGCGGGCCGCCCACAGCGAATTGCCCGTCCCGGTGTAATAATACAAACGTGTGTGCATGGTTACCCTCGCATTTCCCTGCTTTATTGCATTGCGTCGGAACCGCTGTTGGCCGGCGGCGTCCAGCCGCCCCGGTAGGGTTCGACAAAATCGCGGGCCCGGTCCCACAGCTGCGGAACGCTCATGCCATACACCTTGCTGAACGCAGCCGACGGATTGCCGGTCTTGGCGGTTTCTTTCATCCATTCGCCCAAACGGGGATAGCCGCCGTATTTATCGGCCAGATAATGGGTCGACAGCGCCGACACGCCGCGCACGGCAGCCGGGCCATGTTTTTCGGCCGCAGCCGACCAGTTGGCCAGCGTCATCAACTGTGCAGGGGATGGCCAGGAGCGGCTCTGCGACAGGCCATATTCCCAGGACCCCTGAAAATCGCCATAACGGGCAAAGCCGGATCGTTCCGCCGAACGGGCCGCCAGCACACTGGAAGCGCCATACGACAGCCACTTCATATTGTCCATGTTTTGCGCCCCGCCGGTTTCGGCAATCAGGCGGCTGCCGACGACAAAAGCGATCTGATAAATCTTGTCCTCCGGCTCCGGCATCGCTGCCACATTCATCACGACCACGCTGCCGATGTCGGTCCAGAACTCGTTTTTGGCTTGCGCTGCCGCCTGCTCACGCGACAGCCCGAATTCGCGGGCCATGGTCGAGACATATTCATCGCGGTTCTCGGTCAGGACGACCCGCAGGGCATCCTTCAGCTGGGCGTTCCAGGCATCAAAAACCAATTGCCGCACCATTTCGCCGCCCTTTTCAAAATAGGCCCGGTGTTCTTCCGAAACATTGCCGCGCATACTGAACTGAATCTTGGCCGGTTCCCCCATGGCCAAAATATACCAGGCCTGATAATCACTCAGAAACTGACCGATTTCCATGCCAAACGCCTTTTCAAACGCCCGGTCGCTGGACTCTACCGGTACTTTCTGGAAATAAGACGCGATCGCCGGCAAGCCTTTTTGCTTCATCAGGAAAAACACCATCAAGTCGGCCACTTCACCAGGATGCCGGCCTTCATTGACAAATTTCAGCCAGGCTTCCGGGTTGCGTTGCACGATTTCCTGCGGCGATACCGCCCGTTTCAGGTTTCGCAGCGTGTTAAAGCGGTCCAGTTTCCATTTTTCCACACTTTCATAGCCGGTCATCTCACCTACACGCGAACCGACCAGATCGGCCGTCCCTTCGGCCAGCCACTGCAACGCTTTCTTGGTGAAGTCGTCGCCGGCCCACTGATAAATCGCCTGATAGAATAACTGGCGGCCGACCGAAGATACCCGGTCCTGCCCGGTTTTCAGCGCCGGGTTTGACAGGTCCAGGATGATCACGCCAAACCCCGACTGGTTGTACCACACCCCGCCGAATGTCTTGTCGGCCTTTTCGGCGACATCTTTCTTTTCGCGGAATTCTCGCTGGCGCACCCGCAGGTAGCTGTCGCGGTCCGGGCAGATATACAGGCTGACGTCCTGCCGCAGGTCAGTACCCATTTCCTCTTTCAGCAGCTGCTCAAATGCCGTTGCTGCTGCACGAATGTCCTGCGCCACCAATGAATCGACCCCGGCTTCTTCGAATATCTTGACCGCGGCCAAAGCCGGCTGGCTAAACATCAACATACTGCAAAACAGAATCAGCAGGCCCATTGCCTGAACTCCGAAGCTTTTTTTCATTTTGACGTCCCTCCTCTTCCAATCCGGTTTTTACTTGTCTGACAGTTGGTTACAACTTATATTATTTTGACGTAACTGCGGTGAATCCTTTTTGTTATGCCGCAACATAGAATTTTATTCCGCGCCGTCCTGCTCCGTTGCAAGCAGTGCTGCCGCCGCACGATCGACCAGCCATTGTATTTGGCCGGCCTGCGGAGCAATCAGCCGGGCCGGCGGTACCGGTTCAGCCGCCGGATCCCTCAGAATCCGCCGCAGCATCGGCGCCTTGCCGGCCCCGCTGACCAAAAAGACGACCAACTTCGCTTGGTTCAGCACCGGCACAGTCAACGTCAACCTGTACATGTCCTGTTCCGGCAGATACACTTCGCAGACGAGCCGTTCCTGTTCCGTTACCGCCTTCGTGCCGGGAAATAATGACGCCGTATGTCCGTCGGCGCCGATTCCGAGCAGAGCAAAATCGAAACGGGGCGGCTGACCCGACCCCAACCGCCGCAACAGCTCCGCATAGTCCTGCGCCGCCTGCTGCGGCGGCTTCGGGCAGTACATCGGGTGAACCTGTGCGGGGGGAATCGGCACGTGATCCAGCAATGTCCGGCGCGTCATGGCTTCATTGCTGCGCAGGTCAGCCGGCGGCACAAAGCGCTCATCGCTCCAATACACATGGGTCCTGCTCCAGTCCAGCCGGTTTCTCCATGCCGGGGTCGCCAACAGTTCGTACAGTGGCCGGGGCGTTTCTCCGCCGGACAGCACGACATGGAATGCGCCGCGCTCCGCGATCGCCTGCCCGGCCGCGCTGACAAACAGCTCGGCGGCCGCCGCAGTCAGTGCCGGCAAATCAGCCAACACTCTCATCATGGCCGGCAACCCGTTTGGTTGTCATTTTCCAGGCAGGCCGGCAAAAACCAGCTGCGGCCATCGCGGGCAATCAAGTCCTCGGCTGCTGCCGGACCCCACTCGCCAGCCAAGTAGTTGGGGAAATCTTTCGGCGGTCTGTTTTCCCATGCCTGCATGACTGGCGAAATGACTGTCCAGGCCGCTTCCACCTGATCGGCCCGCATGAACAGGCCGGGGTCGCCGCGCACGATTTCCAGCAATAACGTTTCATAGGCATCCGGCGAGGCGGTGGCAAACACTTCCCGATAAGAGAAATGCATCTCCACCGGTTTCAGGTTCATGCCGATACCAGGCTCTTTGGCCAGTGTACGCAGCAAGATCCCTTCCTGCGGATCGATCTGGATCGCCAGCCGGTTGGGCTGAATTAACGTATTGGAGAACGGATGGTGCGGCACCGGCCGAAACTGGAGCGAAATCTCCGTTGACCGCGCCGGCATCCGTTTGCCTGTTCGCAGGTAGAAGGGGACGCCTTGCCAGCGCCAGTTGTCGATATACAGTTTGAGTGCGGCAAAGGTTTCGGTTGTTGAACGCGGATTGATTCCCGGTTCAGCGCGATAAGCGATCCGGTCGCGGTCAAATCGCGTCGCGGCGTCATACTGCCCCCGCACGGCGACCTGATCCACCTGTTCCGGCAAAATCGGCCGGATCGCGTTCAGCACGTCGACTTTTTTGTTGCGGATTTCGTCCGCCTGGAAGGAGGTGGGCGGTTCCATCGCCACCAGGCACATCAATTGCAGCAGATGATTCTGAATCATGTCCCTGAGTGCCCCGGACCCGTCATAGTAACCACCGCGCCGGCCGACGCCGAGTTCTTCCGACACCGTGATCTGGACATGGTTGATAAAAGACCGGTTCCACAGCGGCTCCCACATCGCGTTGGCAAAACGGAACGCCAGAATGTTCTGCACCGTTTCTTTGCCGAGGTAATGGTCCATGCGGTAAATCTGTGTCTCGCTAAAGTCACGTTTCAACAGCTCGTTCAATTTTCTGGCCGATGCCAGATCGCGGCCGAAAGGCTTCTCCACGACAATCCGGTATTGCGGCCGCTCCCAATAATCGCCGGCCTGTCCCAGTTGATGAATGACCTTTGGCACCAATTCCGGCGGCGTCGACAAATAAAAAATCTTGTTGGCGCTTTGGCCCCAGCCGGCATTCATTGACGCAAGCAGGGATCGATACGCCGTTTCATCCTCATAATCAGCCGCCACATATTCCAGCATGGCGGAAAATTTCCGCCAGTGCACGTCATCGGTGCCGCCCCGGCGGGAAAACTGGTCAATGCCGCTGCGCAGCTGTGCAAGATACTCGTCCCGGCTGATCTCGGTACGGGCAAAGCCGATGATGCGGCACTGCGCCGGCAACCAGTGGTCCAAGGACAGATTGTATAAGGCCGGAATGATCTTGCGGCGGGTCAGGTCGCCTGACGCACCGAAAATGACCAGAACAGTTGGTTCGGTCAGTGGTTCCGTGATTGAATCCTGCAACATGATGAAAACGCCCCCTTATTTGCGCAAACAGGTGTTTATACGATCAATCTGGTCAATTCATGCTCTGACTTTTTTCTCCAGCCATTTCAGCAGCTGCTCCGCCGTCATCGCCAGCAGGGCCGTCAGTAGG
>CAYLSL010000030.1:1633-19579 GCA_964386615.1 uncultured Veillonellaceae bacterium | reverse complement strand
GGCTATAGATTGTTGATTTCCCATCGCGAAAAATAGCGCTCAGATCAGTAATGCGATCTTTGGCTGTACCGCTTATGCTTGTGGTGTGGACGGAATTCAAATCAGCAATACTCACTGTAAAGCTGCCGGGTAAAGAGGCTTGGATGTTCCACTGGGTTTGATTGATGGCGGTGATCGATACTCCGGGGCTGGGGGAACTTATTTTATAGGGCGCTGTGCCGCCGGTTACAGTTAGCATTGTTGTTTCATTGATATATGGCGACGGATTAGTCAACGAAGCTGTCAATGGTGCGGAAGAAGCGGGCGGAGCCGTTTGGGCCGCTGCGGTCAAAGTCGCTGTAGCGGTGGCGCCGGTGGCATCGCGCATTGTAAATGTACACTGGCCCGGCTTAATGACGGTCATACTCCATAAACCACTAGGACGCCCGTTTTTATCAAGTTTTCCGGGAGTGTACATTACCATCGCCGGGTTGCTGATGGTAATCCAATAAGGAGCTGAGCCGCCGGAGGCTTGCACGTTAATGATGGTATTAGGTGCGACGGTATTGGCGGGGCTGAGGCTAACCGATAGAGGAGCGGCAGCCAAAGCGATAAAGGGGTTGAATATTGCCAGAAATATCCCTAAGAAGATGAGGCTTTTAAGACGCAACAACATTGGTGCAGCAACCTCCTTGCAGTAATGCGGTTAGTTTTGAGTAAATTGTAGCATCGAAAGCTGTTTTAATCCAGTAAATGCTCACGCTTGTTATTGTAGTAGTACAGAGCCTTATGCATGATATGGAGGATTTTGGCTTTTTTTACAGAAGTTCATTAGAAATAGTCGCCCGCCGATTTTATTTGTGGAGGGGTAGGAATATGAAACGCGTTGTAGTTGTAGCTCTTTTAGTTTTGTGCCTGAGTGTTGTGCAGCCGGTACTGGCTTGTACTACGATGCTTGTAGGCAAAGATGCGTCTTTTGATGGATCGGTGATGGTTTCGCACTCTGATGACGGGTTGAATGATGGCAGTATGATTTATGTGCCGGCAATGGACCATAAGCCGGGTTCGATGCGGGCAGTCTACTATTCTCACGCGGCGCTTGACTTCAAGCCCCAGTGGGGTGCTACCGTCAGTCACCGGATCGTGACCAAGGATCGTGGCAAAGCCTACAATAAAACCGGCGTAGCTCCTAGTATCCCCTTGGGATTCATTCCGCAGGTGGCTCATACTTACGCTTATTTTGATGCGAATTACGGGATTATGAACGAACACCAGCTTTCGATCGGCGAATGCACCGACAAGGCAAAGGTTCATCCGGAACCCGAACCCGGCAAACGAATCTTTTACTCGGCCGAGCTTTCCCGGGTTGCCCTGGAGCGAACCAAAACTGCCCGCGAGGCAATCAAACTGATGGGGGAACTCATTGAAAAATACGGCTACTATGGGACCGGTGAAACTTTATTGGTCGCTGACCCTAACGAAGGCTGGGTTATGGAAATGGCCGGCTATGACATGAACGGTTCCGGTGGTGTATGGGTTGCCCAGCGTGTGCCGGACGACAAAGTGTTTGTTGCTGCCAATCAGTTTCGTATTCGTGACATCCGTCCCGGCAGCGATGACATGATGTATTCGGCCAATATTTTTGAAATAGCGCAGCAAAAGGGCTGGTGGGATCCAGCCGCCGGACCGCTTGACTTTACCCGCGTTTATGGCGATGGCGAATTTCACCATCCTTACTATTCGTTGCGTCGAGTCTGGCGCGCCCAGTCTTTGTTAGCTCCGTCGCTGAATCTCTCACCATGGGTTGAGGGGGCATTTACCCGTGACTATGCCTTTGCGGTCAAACCGGACAAAAAAATCACGGTACAGGAATTGTTTGCGATTCACCGCGACAATTACGAAGGCACAGAGTTTGATCTGACCAAAGGGTTGGCGGCGGGGCCGTTTGGCAACCCCAATCGGTTTGAGGGCAACGCCGAGTCTGTTGCAGACAAAGAAGGAAAATTAACGCCGCTTGCTGGTGAATTTGAACGACCGCTGAATATTTACCGCTGCGTCTACTCCTATGTGAATCAGTCGCGCAAATGGCTGCCGGATGCTATTGGCGGCGTAGTCTGGTTTGGCCCGGACCGACCGGCTACCAGCGTTTTGATGCCATTCTATGCAGGGGCGCTCGATTTGCCGGAATCGATGCAACGGGCCGATATCTTAAAGCTTGACCAGCGAAGTATGTGGACGGCGTTCAATTATGTAGCCAACTACTCAATGCTGAAGTACTCTTATATGATTCAGGACATTCATGCTGTGCGGGACCGCTATGAAAATGTGGCGTTGACCAAACAAAAAGAACTGGAGGCTTCAGCGTTATCGCTCTGGAATAGCGGCGATAAGCAAGGCGCCCGCAAACTCCTCACTCATTACAGTGATCAAAATGCGGCCGCGGTTCTGAAGGATTGGTGGAAACTGTCGGAACTTCTCTACGTTAAGTACAATGACGGCTATGTGAATACCGACAAAGAAATTGCCCAGCCGGTGTTTTATCCGGCATGGTGGCTGAAACAGGTCGGGTTTGAAGATGGCCCCACCAGCTATCAGCCTAAATTAAAGCGATAGTCGGTTCCGCTTTAGAAAATGAAAACAGGGGCAATCGGTATACTCCGATTGCCCCTGTTAATGTTATTGCTATTAAACGGATTGGAGCGATTCGATGACGGGGGGCAGGAACGGCTTGGGTTTATCCAGCACTTCTGTCGGCAAGCCCATTTTATTCATCAATTCGATGAATGGAGTCGGATCAAGTTCTTCGACATTAACCATGCGCTTCACGTTCCAGTCGCCCCGGGCTACCAGAATCGCTGCAGCTGCAGCAGGGACGCCGGCTGTATAGCTGATCGCCTGCGATTCCACTTCTTTGTAACATTCCGCATGGTCGCAGATATTGTAAATGAACAGATCCTTTTCCTTGCCATCCTTGGTGCCGCGGAAATAGTTGCCGATGCAGGTTTTGCCGGTATAGCCGGGCGCCAGTGAAGACGGATCAGGCAACAACGCTTTCAGCACTTTGAGCGGCGCAATTTCGATTCCCTCGGCAATCTTGACCGGGACTTCGGATGTGAGTCCAATGTTGGACAGGACGGAAAAAACATTCAGGTAGTGGTCGCCAAAACCCATCCAGAAACGCACAGAGTTTGCATTCATGTTTTTTGACAGGGAATGAATTTCATCATGTCCTGTCAGATATACCGGCTGGGATCCGACCACAGGAAAATCGTAGTCCATCCGGATTGAGTGGACTTTTTGCAGCACCCAGCGCCGGTCAATCCAGGTCCATACTTTCTTGAATTCACGGAAATTAATTTCCGGGTCAAAGTTGGTGGCGAAATATTTGCCATGACTACCGGCATTGACATCCAGAATGTCTATCGTATCCAGCTTGTCGAAATAATCTTTTTGGGCCAGGGCGCACCAGGCATTGACGACACCGGGATCAAAGCCGATGCCCAGAATGGCGGTGATTTTTTTTGCTTTGAACTGGTCTTTGCGTTTCCACTCATAATTGGCGTACCAGGGGGGATCTTCACAGACTTTGTCGGGCTCTTCATGAATCGCCGTATCCATGTAAACCGCACCGGTTTCGAGGCAGGCTTCCATGACGGACATGTTGATATAAGACTGGCCAACATTGATGACGATTTTTGATTCCGTATCACGAATCAGATCGATCAGGGCTGGTACATCCAGGGCATTGACCTGCCGGGAATATAAATCTTTCGTGGGGTCCTTGAGGTGTTTTTTGCGTTGGATGCTTTCTATGATGGCCTCACATTTCTTTCGGGTTCGTGAAGCGATACAGATATCCCCCAAAATATCGTTGTTCATCGCACACTTATGGGCAACCACATTGGCTACACCGCCTGCGCCGACAATAAGAACATTTTTCCGCATCATTTTCCTCCTCTGTCTGTTTGGTATTTGCAGCATGATCAGGATAAATTAGTCAAAAAATCATCATAACTAAAGCTTCTGACAACATCTATCCTGTCATCCAGCCTGCGAACTGCAATGGCTGGCATCTGCAACCCATTGAACCAATTCTTTTTAACCATGGTATAGCCGGCTGCATCGGCGAAATGAATCTCGTCACCGATTTTCAACCGTTCATTAAAAAGAAATGTGCCAAAGATGTCTCCGGCAAGGCAAGAGCGCCCGGCTACCATGTATTTGTAGCCCGCGGACGGCTCGTTTTCCAGTTTGGCCGGCAGGCGATAAATCAACAGATCCAGCATGTGGGCTTCGACGGAGGAATCAACAATCGCAATGTCGATTTCATTGTGGACGATATCGACAACGCGGGTAACTAGCTCTGTACAGCCGGTGATGGCGCTTTCTCCAGGTTCAAGATAGACTTGCACTTCATAGCGGGAGGCAAATTCAGCCAGTTTTTTACTGAACTTATCAACGGGATAGCCTTTTTTGGTGAAATAGAGGCCGCCACCCAGACTGACCCATTTCATTTGTTTAAGAATATCGCCGTAATGAGCGCCGATTTGATCCAATTGGCTGGCAAACGAATCTACATCATCGTTTTCACAGTTGTAATGAAACATCAATCCGCTGAGTCTTGAAACTTGCGCCTGCAACGCCTCTTTATCCACTACCCCCAGGCGCGAATAGCGGCGGGCCGGGTCGGCCAGGTCGAAATGTGAGCAACTGAAACCGGGATTGATTCGCAGGCCAAGATGTTTGGCTTGTACTTCATTATAATATGTATCCAGTTGTGAAATGGAATTAAAGATGATTTTATCGGCAAAACCGGCTAACGCATGAATATCTTCGGGCGAATAACCAACACAATAGGCATGCGTTTCACCGCCAAACTTTTCGTGACCCAGCCGGGCTTCGTATAAAGAACTGGACGTGGTACCATCCATATACTGTCGCATCAAATCAAAGACAGACCAGGTGGAAAAGCATTTTAACGCCAATACGAATTTGGCGCCCGACTGCTCGCGGATTTGTTGCATAATTTGCAAGTTGCGCAGCAGGCGCTTTTCGTCAATAATATAATAAGGTGTGGTAATTTGCATTGAAAAACTCCTGAATTTTTATAACGGAATTAATCATAGCAAAAAACCCCCCATTTGTCGATAAAGGGTAGGCTAAATCTCGCAGTGTGTGCCGGGGACGGAAAAAGTTCGGCGAAGTACGCGAAAATAGGCTATTAAGGAGGTCAATTGCAACGGATGCGCTGTCCAGAATGCAATGAGGAAATTGCGAATGTAGGTTCCGACTGTGAAAAATGCGGCCACAAAGCCGCTCCGGTTAAAGTGTTGCGCCCTGATGAAAGGGATGATTTTCAGGGGCTGACGATTCAGCAGGGAGGCGGACCGGCGGGGGAGCCGCCATATGCTTCCGGCCAGTCCGGCAGTTACGAATACCGCAGTGAAGGTCCCGGGCATCGGGTATATGTGCGGCAGGTTTCATTCGGTTCAAAACCGTTTGGTTTTCTGACCAAGCTCATTGTTATTGCGGTGATTTTGTTTATGGTCTTTGTTGCCTTGCCTGTAGCATTGATTTTGATGGCGGTGTTCAGCTTATTGTGGTGGTTGTTTCGCCGCTAACCGATTGCTAGGGTTCTAAAACGGTCCGTCGTCATTATATGTCGGCTTGGTTTGGTTTCGTAACAGATGGATTGCTTCTTCAGCCTGCGCAAGCAGGCTGTCTTTGTCGTCAGGCAATGTGCCGGCCAACGGCAGCATGTTTGAAACGTGGTTGCTGCGGAAAATACAGCCGGATTGCATGTGGAGATTGCTGACCAGTTCTTTTAGTTCCACAACGAATTCAAAGGGAGATAATGGCTGGAATCTTCCTGCATCTGCCTCGGCTCGCAGGGGCGTTCCCCGGTGCAGCATCAGGGTGAGGGCGCTCAGCATGGTGGGGTTGATTGCACTGGCGACCCGGGCGCTGTTGATGGCGTGTTGATGGGAAAGCGCTCGTCCGCCTAGCCCCAGAATGATCATCGCCGAGAGTTTCATACCGGCAGCAATAACTTTTTGGCCGGCAGCGATCATCTGATCAGCGGTGACGCCTTTTTGCGCCAGTGCGAGGACTTGATCATCACCGCTTTCGATCCCGAGATAGATCATCTGTAAACCGGCTTGCTTTAACAAAACTAAATCTTCCGGCGATTTACGCAGGATATCGAGCGGGCCGCCGTAGCAGGTGACCCGTGCTAGCCTTGGGAAGTACCGGCGCAACAGACTGATGATTTCCAATAACTTATCCGTGGACAGGACCAGCGCATTGCCGTCGGCCAGAAAAACCCGGCGCAGTTCAGGGTAACGCCGCGCCGTGTTGCGGATGATTGTTTCCAGTTCATCGATGGGCCGGGCGCGGAACTGGACATCACGATACATGGAACAAAAAGTACAGCGATTGTGTGAACAGCCGATCGTGGCACGCAGAATAAAGCTGTTGGCTTCACTGGGCGGGCGAAAAACCATGCCTTCGGCATTGTCAAACATGAGTGGAACCTCCGTTTTGCTGTGAAATCAGCTTGTTTTTTAGTTGCAGATAGTTGCGGGTAAAGTGGAGCGGGTTTTGTGCTTCGCGGTGGTCAAATCCGAAGGCGCGGCGACTGACGGCCAGTACGGGAGGCGCCTGGATGCGCTTGGCAACGCCCATGCCGGTGTACAACCCCCACCAGCGTTCCAGATCGGCGATGAAATCGTCGGCAGTGTGGAATAGCCGGGACACCAGGCCGGGCTCACAGCCCAGATTTTCTTCAATCGATCCTTCGCTGTACCATGTCAATAAATCCTCGGGAGTGGCGCGCTGCCAACGTTCGACAAATGCCCGGAACAGATAATCGTGATAGGGATAGACCAACGGATCGCCTTTTCCGGCGTCGACATCCTGCGCAGATGACAATTCGGCGCTTGGAACTATGGAGAAAATTTCGGCAGGGATGACTTCTGCGGCAAAAACGTATTGATTCATATAATGGCCCAAGGCATAAACCTGATGCTTCCATAAGTCTGCCAGAGCCGCAAGAAAACCAGACTCATCGCCATAGAGCGTGCAGTAACCGACTGTCAGTTCGCTTTTATTCGCATTGCAGGTGAATGCACCGCCAAAGGCCGCTGCAGCGCCAGCCAGAATTCGTGAAGAACGATCGCGGGCTTGCACATTTTCCAGCATGAACGGCGACAATTCGAGCCCGGCTGTTTGCAATTGCCTGTGTGTCAGGGCCACTGATTCTTCGATGGAAATGTCTGCGTAGCGACAACCGAGGTTTTCGGCCAGTCGCTGGGCCAGGCTGATCGTAGTGCGCGAATTGTAGCGACTGGGCATGTTGACCAACAATAGGTTGTCCGGGCCGAGGATATGGGCGTACAGTGCAGCGGCAACCGCTGAGTCGATTCCGCCGGAAATTCCGATCACAATGCGGGACAGGCCGGTTTGCTTCAAAAATCTGCGCACACCATATTCCAGACAGTCAAAGATACTGTCGATGCCTGTATCGTTGGGGACAGAAACAGCTGCAGATTCCAGCGGTTGAAGTAATGTTGCCAGTTGAACCGGGCAAATCTGCTCACTGAACGGTTGGGCGTGCAGCAGGGGCTCCCCGTGAATTCCATAGGCTGTACTGCAGCCATCAAAAGTATATAAGGTTTTGCCGTTGTTCTGAATTCCCACGTTGTTTACATAAATCAATGGCGCCGCCGCTTCGCGGGCCATACGGGAAAATACCCGATGGCGCTTGTTGTTTTTTCCCAATGTGAAGGGAGAACAGGAAAGGTTGATAAACAAGTCGACAGGACCATTTTTACTGAGAATAGGGATCGGTTTGAGTGCATAATCATCA
The DNA here is from genome assembly GCA_964386615.1 of uncultured Veillonellaceae bacterium. Lineage (GTDB taxonomy): Bacteria > Bacillota > Negativicutes > UBA1444 > UBA1444 > UBA1444. The sequence continues at coordinate 11,733 of CAYLSL010000030.1, read as the reverse complement.
CTCCACCCATCTTCGCATAGTAAACAGCCGATTCTTAGCATGCGGTTATTGAAGCATACGTTGAGCGGCTGCAAAAGATCTTCTGCCGGCAGGTGCAGTTCTTGCGCAAGTTTTCGCAAACTGTAGAAATGACGGTCGTCATCAAATTCGCGGTAATTGGGCTGTAGGGTTTTAATCCGAAAGGGATAGGGAAAGTTTTCATTTCCCAGTAATACTCCGTTTTGTGCTGCGAAAAAGGCATTGTACTTTCTAACTCTGCCGTCATCATTTTTTTTGTGCCAATCGATGCCGACGTTGCCGAACATGACACAGAGGCCATCTGTCGCTTGAATTATCTCCTTACCCCAATATTCGCAGTCGCGCAAAAAAGCCGGTTGTTCCCAGGTATCTCCCAGAAGATAACCTGGAATCGACATTTCGGGAAACAACAATAAGTTTACGCCGGTTTGCCTGGCTTCGGCGATGCAGCGGAGCATTTTTTCTGCGTTCAGGTCGGGCCGTCCCGGGATGATTTCAATCTGGGCAATCGATATCAACAAAAAAAACACCTCAAACGTTATGTGATCGACAGGGATTTTTCCCCTGCAGCGGGAAATAATATCCTGACTGGCAAATAAATTGCTGTGAGGAAAAAGATTCGCTATCAAGTTGCCGATGTCCTTTTCATTGGCGAGGACATGGGTATATTTTAAAAAGGAGGGTAAAAATGGATCCTTTATATCAAGGCGTATTGGCGGCCGTGGAACGGTTGGCAGGCGTAGCTCATCATACACCGGTGCTGACGTCCCGCTCGTTGGACGAAGTGACCGGCAACACGATGTTTTTGAAATGTGAAAACTTTCAACGGATGGGCGCCTTCAAGTTCAGAGGTGCTTACAATGCAATCAGCCGTTTGGCGCCAGAAGTGGCGGCGCGGGGAGTGATTGCCTATTCTTCGGGAAATCATGCCCAGGCGGTGGCACTGGCTGGAAAACTGTTGGGAGTGAAAACAACAGTGGTAATGCCTTCGGATGCGCCGGAGGTCAAATTGGCGGCGACAAGAAGGTACGGCGCCGAAGTCGTAGTCTATGACCGTGCGACAATGAACCGGGAAGAGCTGGCAGCCAAACTGACCAGCGAACATGGCTATGAATTGATTCCGCCGTTCAATCATCCGGATGTGATTGCCGGCCAGGGTACCGCAGCGCGGGAATTAATCGAGGAAGTATATAGTCTGGACATGTTGCTGGTCCCTTGTGGCGGTGGTGGATTATTGAGCGGTTGTGCCGTGTATACCCGTCATGCTTTGCCGAACTGCCGTATTATCGGTGTTGAGCCGTCTACTGCCGACGATGCGACTCGCTCTTTTCAAACAGGAACCCTGCAAAAAATCCATAATCCCCAGACGATAGCCGATGGCTTGCGGACTGAATCATTGGGGTCCATTACGTTCCCCGCCATCCAGAAATATGTGGATGAAATGATCACGGTGTCTGATGCGGATATTATCGATACGATGTATTATTTATGGACGAGGATGAAAATTGTAGTTGAGCCATCCGGAGCTACGGCCTTGGCCCCGATCTTCAAAGGCTTGTTGCCGGTAAAAGGAAAACGGATCGGCGTTATTCTGAGCGGTGGCAACGTTGATGTCCGTCAGGCAGGAGAACTATTTGGTGCAATACAGGAGTAATGAAGCATATTTGCGATAAAAAAAGAAGCCGGTTACCTTAAAGGCGACCGGCTTCAATATTCGACTGATGAGTTTCAACCTGCGTTGCCAACCGTGTCTGATGAAAACGGACCCGAATGGGTGACTTCTGCGGGAATTCCCGAGAACTTGCGGAAGTTTTTATCAAACATGCCGGCCAAGTGAACGGCAGCCTTGTGATATGCCGCCGGATCAGACCAAGAGGCCTGGGGTTGGAGGATTCCGTCCGGAATGCCGGGGCAGGAGACGGGGATTTTTAAGTTGAACACAGGATGTACTTCATAATCGACATAGTCCAGATAACCATCCATAGCGGCTGCGACCATCCGCCGTGTGAGCTGGATGCTGATGCGTTTGCCTGTTCCGTAGGCGCCGCCTTGCCAACCGGTATTGATCAAAAATACCCGGGTATTGTGTTGGGCGATTTTTTCCTTCAGCAGACTGGCGTAGCGCATGGGGTGAAGTGGTAGGAACGGCGAGCCGAAGCAGGCGGAAAATGTTGCCTGTGGTTCGGTGATTCCCCTTTCGGTGCCAGCTAGTTTTGAGGTATAGCCTGACAGAAAATAGTACATGGCCTGTTCGGGTGAAAGTTTGGCAATGGGGGGAAGCACTCCGAATGCGTCGGCAGTCAAGAAAATTACGGTGTTGGGATGCGAGCCGATACCGGGATAAATGCAATTGGGAATAAACTGAACGGGATAAGCGGCGCGGGTATTTTCGGTGATTGCTTCGCTGGCAAAATCGACGCTGCGGGTTGTCTCATCCATGACGGCGTTTTCCAGCACTGAACCAAACCGAACTGCATCCCAGATCTGTGGTTCGTTTTCATGCGTCAGGTTTATACATTTTGCATAGCAGCCGCCTTCAAAATTGAAGACACCATGCTCGGCCCAGCCGTGCTCGTCATCGCCAATCAGGAATCGATCCGGATCTGCGGACAATGATGTTTTACCGGTCCCGGACAGGCCGAAGAACAAGGCGACTTCATTGTTGGATCCTTGATTTGCCGAACAATGCATGGATAAGATTCCTTGTTGGGGTAACAGGTAATTCATAACGGAGAAGATGGATTTCTTCATTTCGCCAGCGTATTGCGTGCCGCCGATCAAAACGATTTTTTGGGCAAAGTTGATGATGACGAAGGCTTCGGAGTTTGTCCCGTCCTGAGCAGGATCTGCAGTTACGCTTGGGGCGCAGATAACCGTGAAGCCGGGATCGGCAGGAAAAACCCAACCAGTGTCATTGCTGCGCAGAAAAAGTTGCTGCACAAAAATGTTGTGCCAAGCATATTCGTTGATGATTCGTACAGGCAGGGTATGATTGGCGTCCGCTCCGGCGAACCCTTCAAATACAAACAGCTCTTTTTCCGCTAAATATGTCAGCGCTTTGTTGAGTAATTGCTCAAAGTTAGCTTCACTGATTTTAAGGTTGTTTTCCCACCAAATCTCATTATGGACATCTACCGTATCAACAATGAATTTATCGTTGGGGGACCGGCCGGTATATTTGCCGGTTGTGACTCGCAAGGCGCCGGTGCTGGTCAAGACACCCTCGCCACGACACACAGCTGTTTCAACAAGACGAGGAATTGCCATGTTGGTGTGAACCGGTTGGCTATGCTGGGCAATTAAGAGTTCTGCGATATCTTGTTTCATAATTTCCTCCCTAACCAATAATTTATCGGACAAACTGAACGAAAATGTTGCGGATCAACAGATGTGTCAGACAGATTTATCTGATTAATCAGACATTTTGATTATACACCAATTTGGCGTGGAAACCAATAGCTCATTTTAAAACTGCCTTGAAGTTTTCAGCAGGGAAAAATCAACGAAGCATGAATTATTAATAGAGTCGCATAGTTTCGAAGGAGGGGCCTGCTCGTGAAGGATAATGTAGAAAAGCCGAATGTCAAAACTTACCGGGTTATTATCGAATTTTTGCGCCAAGGAATTGAAGGTGGTCGGTTTTTTCGTGGGCAAAAACTGCCCAGTGAAAAGGAACTATGTGAACAATTCGGCACTAGTCGATCCTCGGTCAGGGAGGCGCTTAGCGCGCTTGAATATGTTGGTCTGATTGAGGTGCGCGGCGGCAGCGGTTATTATGTTTCAGGCAGCTCTCCCGTTGCTTCATCAGAGCCGATAGAGCCTTGTGCAACCAAAATCATTCTTCAGGTTGAAGATGATTGGAATATTAAAACATTGCAGTCTTTATTTGAAAAAGGACTGGACGGCGCCAGTCTGGCCCTGAGAACGGATGACCCAGCCCAATGGGGCAGGAAAGTGAGAGCTGTTCGTCAAGCTGCAAATGATACTGGAATGTTGCCGGTGTTAATGGCAGAAATTACGGAAACAGGATCAGAAAAGCGGATTATGGCGACCGAGATGGCGATAAAATCCAGCATGGATTGTGTCATTGTAGAAACGGGCGTTGATGCGCGTTCCCTAATAGAGATTCGACGGGTTCTGGATGCCGTTGAAGCCAATATGATGCTGATTGCACGCATCACCAATGCCGAGACAAGCATGGATGAAGCCTTGCAAATAGCCGATGGGCTAATAGTCGATGCTGCTTTATTATCGAATGCCGAACCACTGTGTCCGCTTGCCAGCATTTCTGTTCGTGCCTCACAGACTGGAAAAACCTTGTTTGTGGCGGGATCGGTCCAGGAAACGATGGCTGAATCCGGCGTTGAAGGACAGGAACTCATTGCGAAATCGATCCAAAAAGGATTTGACGGGGTGGCAGTAAAAACTGGCGGCGCTGCACATAAATTCCCGCTGGATGTCCTTACGGCATTGAAGAGTGCTGCAAAACAGCAGGAAGATAAAATGTTGTCCTTGCGAAACGAGAAAAGAATCGGGCATGTGGTTGCCAGTCCAGTAGCGGATGGATTGTGCTCCACAGCGGTACATGCCTCGCAGGTAATGAAGGCGCTGGCCTTTATAGTGCCGACCGAGACCGGTTTTACACCGCGGATGCTGGCGAAATTTCGTCAAGCCCTGCCGGTCATTGCGGTGTCTCCCCATCCCCACATCATACGTCAGCTTCGGCTGGCCTGGGGCGTCAAACCTTTGCTCAGCCGGCGCACTCTAAGGCAGGAAGATGTCATGCAGCTCGCTGTGGATACCGCTTTAAAAGGTCATCATTTGCGTGAAGGCGATGCTATCGTCGGTGTATTGGGAAATATGGATTTGCCTAATGCCTATAATTCGGTCAAACTGATCACTGTTGGCGATATCATTCTGAAAGGGCAAGGGATTGGCAACGGGATTGTCAGTGGTCGCGTTACGATAGTCAAATCTTTGTTTGATTTGAACAAACGGACCCGCAATAAAATTGTCGTTGTGGCGGCGACCGATACGGAACATATCGGCCTGATTGAAGAGGCGGCCGGGTTGATTGTGGAAGAGGGCGGGCTGTCTTCACACGCAGCAATCGCCTGTATGAGTTTGGGAAAACCAATTATCATCGGAGCGGCTGATGCAACGGAGCTGCTGCTTGAAGACGAACAGATTACGATGGATGTAATGCGTGGACTGGTTTATCGCGGCTGGGTCAACTTGGGTTGACAGGCAGGAGTTTTTTTCGTCGTGGAGAAAAGATATATGTAAGTTTCCTTGAATAACAGATGGGAGGGTCGACATGATGGAACAATGCGGCTATATTTTGGCAATCCTACAGGAAAATCGCGTGGAAACGGCAACGAAAGTTCAGGAAATTCTTACAAAGAATGGCTGCAATATCCGCTTCCGCTTGGGTCTGCACGATGCAGGGTTGGCCACTTGTTCTAACAGCGGCATGATTTTGTTGCAGATTTGCGGCGAACAAACAGAGGCGGAGAAATTGCTAAATGAATTGAAAAACGTGCCGCACGTGAAAGCAAAATTGATGTCCCTAGACTTTTGATTTATGGGTCCCACCCCTTTTTGCATTCCTTGGAGCGCGGTATCCCGCGCTCCACTATTTTAATAGTATGATAAATGTGGGAGGAATAGTCTGATGAAAGCGAAAGTGTATTTTGCGAAGGTTACTGATGGCGCCAGTGTCCAGGAACAGGTGGCGGCGCTGCAAAAGCTTTATGCCGTAGGAGAGTTAAATCAAATCGTTGCCAAACGTGATTTTGTTGCAATTAAATTTCATGTGGGGGAAAAACATAATACAACCCATGTAAAACCAGAATTGATCAAACAGGTTGTAGATTTTGCCAAAGCGGCAGGGGGGCAGCCTTTTTTAACGGAAACTTCCACTTTATATAAGGGAGAGCGGGAAAACGCCGTAAAACACATCATGCATGCACAGCGCCACGGATTCGGTATCGAACAGACCGGCGCCCCTTTTATCATGGCAGATGGACTGACAGGCAATACAGAATTTGAAATAGCCATTGACGGGGAATTGCATCAAAGCGTTAAGGTCGCCCGCGAAGTTGTCGGAGCGGATTCCCTGATTGTTGTATCGCACGCGACCGGGCATCCGTTGACTGGTTTTGGGGCCTGTATCAAGAATATCGGCATGGGATTGGCCAGCCGAATGGGTAAAATGCGTGAACACTCAGCGATGAAACCGGAGATCAACACGGAAAAATGTCGTTTTTGTCAGAAATGTATTCAGTGGTGTCCACAAGATGCCATTATTGAGCAGGGCGGCAAAGCGTTTATTTTGGCGGAAAAATGTATTGGTTGCGGCGAATGCCTGGCCGTGTGCCGGTTTGATTCCGTTAAATACGACTGGAATGCCGAATCGGGTTTTACCCAGAAAAGCATGGCAGAGCATGCCTACGGTATTGTGAAGAACAAAGCAAACAAAAGCCTGTTTATCAATGTGTTGATTGATATGACCAATGACTGCGACTGCTTTAGCGTAAAACAAGAGAAGTGCATTCCTGACATCGGCATTGTTGCTTCATTTGATCCGGTCGCAGTAGACCAGGCGTCTTTGGATCTGACCGCGGGGCAACACGGCAAAACATTGGCAGAGTTGGCGCATGCCCACAATGATGCGACCATTCAAATCCGGCATGCAGCAAAAATTGGCATGGGCTCTATGGATTATGAGCTGATTACGGTATAATAATTTCTTAACAACGCAAGCGGTATTAAAAAACGCTTGTTTGTTGAGACGGAAAGAACAAGAAACGTGGTGAGAGTAGAATGAGTGTAAAAGTGACGATTGATGAGAATATCCTCGCATCATGCCCTGATTGCCGGATTGGTTGTACGGTAATCCGTGATGTCAGTATTGTAGGATCTTCACCGGCTTTGAGTCAGGAGTTTTTGAAACTGCAAAACGAAGTGGCGAAGATTTACAACATTGAAGCGTTGACGAAATTACCACCGATTCTTGCCGTTCGGACGATGTACAAAAAGCTGGATTTTGATCCGACACGTTACCGACCGGCGTCAGAATCACTGGTGCGGCGGGTTCTGCAACACAAAGGAGTTTATTATGTCAATAGTGCGGTGGATGCGAGCAACTATTGTTCGTTAAAATACCTGGTGCCTTTTGGGTTGTACGATTTGGACAAGATTGACGGCGATATCCAATACCGGCGCGAGCATGGCGGCACGTATGTCAATATTGGCGGCAATCAGGTTTCGACAGAGGGAAAACCATTTTTGACTGATTCCAGCGGTGTGTTCGGCAACCCTACGTCTGACTCCCGGCGGACCGCAGTCTCTCTGGCGACTAAAAACTTGCTGTCGGTGGTATTTGCTGGCAGTGGCACCGGTGACAAAGAGTTAAATGAAATTCTTGAGTACAATGCGGAAATCCTGACCCGCTATAACGGGGGCACGATTGAAAAGATGTTAATAGTGGGGGCTTGAAAGGAGTAATGGACCAGTGAAGTATAAGAGTTCGCGCGGTGGCGGGAAGATCGTTTCCGGCGCCGAAGCGATACGCAGCGGGATTGCTCCCGATGGAGGTTTATTTGTGCCGCTGGATCTGCCGCAGTTGGTGCTGAACAATATCGGGCAGAGCGGTTATGTTGAATTGGCTGCAACGGTTTTGGCCAGTGTTTTAACGGATTACACGGCAGAGGAACTCGCACAATGCGCCGCCGCGGCTTACGCCGCCGATAAGTTTGCGGATCCGGCGGTTGTGCCGCTAATGCCGGTAGGAAACAGACATGTTCTGGAACTATGGCATGGGCCGACCAGCGCCTTCAAAGACATGGCGCTGCAAATCATGCCGCATTTAATGAGTCTGGCCTTGACCAAGACGGCAGAAGGCGCCGATATGTTGATCCTGGTCGCGACGTCCGGTGATACCGGCAAAGCGGCGCTGGAAGGATTCCGCGATGTGCCGCGAACGCGAATATTGGTGTTTTATCCGTCTGAAGGGGTCAGCGAAGTGCAGCGGGCCCAAATGGTGACGCAGGAAGGCAAGAATGTTGGCGTTATTGCCGTTGAAGGCAACTTTGACGATGCGCAGACTGGCGTAAAGAAGATTTTTTCATCGACGAGCATGCGAGATTTATTGGCGCAAAAGAATCTGAAACTTTCGTCGGCCAATTCGATCAACTGGGGTCGGTTGGCGCCGCAAATCGCTTATTATTTCAGCGCCTATCAGTCATTATGCGAATCCGGCAAGCTTAGCAGCGGCGAATCGGTAAATTTTGTCGTGCCGACTGGCAATTTTGGCAACATTCTGGCCGGTTACTATGCCAAAAAGATGGGACTGCCGGTTAACAGACTGATTTGTGCTTCCAATGACAACAATGTGTTGACGGATTTTTTGCGTACCGGTGTCTATGACCGCAACCGACCGTTCCATCAAACGATCTCTCCATCAATGGATATCCTTATTTCCAGCAATTTGGAACGGCTGTTGTATCATGCGACGGACGGGGATGCGGAAAAAATCCGTTCCTGGATGGAAGAATTAAATTCAACAGGGCGGTATACCATTGGTGCACCTACATTGGCAAAGATTCAGGAAACCTTCTGGGCTGATTGGGCGTCAACTGAGGATTCGGTGGCAACAATCCGCCAGGTTTGGCAGCAACAGCGTTATCTACTGGATCCACATACGGCCGTGGCCTGGAAAGTGGCGGAAAATTACGAAACTCAGACACAGGACCGAACACCGGTCATTGTGCTGAGTACTGCGAGCCCGTTCAAATTTGCTGATACCGTGCTACAGGCCATTGCACCTACAGCGACGATTACGGACGTGAATTCCCTGGAACTGCTCAACCGATTGTCGAAATTGACGGAATGGTCTATTCCGCCGGGATTGGCCGGACTAACGAGCAAAGAAATCAGACATCGTTTCAAGTGCCAAGTGGATACGATGCCGGAATCAGTGGCATATTTTGTTGAAAACAAGTTGGTGGCTCACGGAGCGTGATTATCAGCGCCAGTCGTCGTACCGATATTCCTGCTTTTTATAGCGATTGGTTCATGCGGCGGATTCAGCAGCAGTATTGCCTATGCGTAAATCCTTACAACCGGCGCCAGGTGACTAGAGTTTCCTTGCGGCCGGAAGATGTCGATGCGTTGGTATTCTGGACCAAAAATGCCGGACCGCTGCTGCCGCGACTCCAGGAGCTCGACGATCAGGGTTATCGGTATTATTTCCACTATACACTGAATGGTTATGGTGAGCCCTTTGAACCCAACCTACCAGAACTCGATCGATGTATCGAAACTTTTCTGCTCATTTCGGAACGGGTCGGACCAGAGCGGGTTATCTGGCGCTATGATCCGGTGATTTTTAGCTCACAGACAAGCGTTGCCTATCATCAACAGCGGTTTGGCTATATTTTGGAGCGATTGCAGACGGCAACCCGGCGGATTATGATCAGCATTGTCGATGAGTATCGCAAAGCCAAGCTAAATTTTAAACGGTTGCAGGCGCAGGGGCTGTCAATACAAACTGACTACAGCGCCGAACAGCTGGCCTCATTATGCACATTCATGAGTGAACAGGCCGGGCGAATGAACATTTCGGTGTATAGTTGCGCTGAAAGTTTAAATTTGAAACCATTTGGCATTCTTCCAGGCCGATGCATCGATGGTGAGTTGATTCATCGCCTGTTCGGTGTTCTGATAAAAGCAGGTAAGGACCGGTCGCAACGCAAAGAATGTGGCTGTCTGCAGAGCAAGGATATAGGAGTTTATGACACTTGCCTGCATGGTTGTACTTATTGTTACGCCGGCACGTTGCAGTCCGGTTTGCGCAACCGCTTGCGGCATTCGTCTGAAGCGCCGCAGTTATTGGGAGAGGCTTTTTCTAATAACTAGTAACTAGGCGTGGCAAAAACAATAAAATAACAAGAAGTAAAGAAGGTTGCTACGGTGTTGTACCGCAGCAACCTTCTTTACTTCTAATCCGAAAAACTTTTGCCGCTTATTCCTGCAAAAGCTTTTCCAATTCTCCCAGCATACGTTCGAAACGCTGGATG
>CAYLSL010000030.1:0-1533 GCA_964386615.1 uncultured Veillonellaceae bacterium | reverse complement strand
TTATTCCTGCAAAAGCTTTTCCAATTCTCCCAGCATACGTTCGAAACGCTGGATGGTGAGTTTGATCGGTTCCGGCGAAGACATGTCTACACCGGCTTTTTTCAGCAGATTGATCGAATAATCGGAACCGCCGCTTTTCAAGAAATCCAGGTAGCGGTCACGCGCCGGATCCCCTTCACTGAGGATTTGGCTGGCCAGGGCATTGGCGGCCGAGAAGCCGGTGACATACTGATAAACATAGAAATTATAGTAGAAATGAGGGATTCGTGACCATTCGCCAACGATTTCCTTGTCGACGACCATTTGCGGTCCATAGTATTTGATGTTCAGTTTTCGCCACATATCATCGAGCATGTCGGCGGTAATGGCTTCACCGGCTTCGGCCCGTGCATAGAGATCCCGCTCGAATTCGGAGAACATCGCCTGGCGGAACACGGTGGTGCGGACTGATTCCAGATATTCGTTGAGCAGGTACATTTTCTTTTTGCGGTCGGTGGTTGTTTTTAACAAATGGTCGAGCAACAGCGTCTCGTTGGTGGTGGAAGCCACCTCAGCCGAAAAGATCGTGTAGTCATGAGTTGCATAAGGCTGTGTCGAATTGCTGTAATAACTGTGCAGTGAATGGCCCAGTTCGTGGGCCAGCGTCATCGCATCTTCCAGTCGGTTGTTGTAATTCATCAAAATGAACGGATGAGCGCCGAAAACTCCCCAGGAGTATGCGCCGCTTTGTTTTCCCTGCGTTTCGTACACGTCGACCCAGCGGGATGATAACGCTTTGTCCAAGATCGTCCCGTATTCTTCACCAAGCGGTGACAAGCCCTTTTTGATCAAACCGCGGGCTTCATCGTAATTCATGGTGATATGTACGTCTCGCACCAAGGGGACATACAGGTCATACATGTGCATTTCATCCAGTTTCAGCGCTTTTTTCTTCAGGCCGACATAACGGTGCAGCGGTGCGAGATTTTCATTGACTGTATCGACCAAATTGTTATAAACGGAAACGGGGACATTGTCAGGTTCCAATGCACCGGCAATCGCTGAATCATATTTGCGGGCCTGGGCGTAAAACATATTCTTCTTTACGCTGCCACCCAGTGTTGCCGCCATGGTGTTGCGGTACTGGGCATAAGTGCCGAATAATTTCTGGAAAGCTTCCTGGCGGACACTACGGTCGGCCGACATGACGAAATTGCGGTAACGACCTTCACTAAGCTGAACCTGTCGTCCTTGATCATCCTTGACATCAGGAAATTTAATGTCGGCCCGGGCCAACATCGTGAAAATCGTTTGCGGCGCCTCACCGACTTCAGAGATTTTAGACAGCAGCGCTTCTTCGGCTGGCGAAAGAATGTGCTGTTTCTGGCGCAACAGGTTATCAAAATAGAAACTGTAAGGCTTTAGTCCAGCTTCTGCTTGCCTGAACTCCGTTAACTTTTCGACCGGCATTGCCAAAATATTGGGTTCGATGAACGCGGTGGCGGCGCCGACTGAAGCGAGCAAAGTCTCGGCGCGGCTGGTCATGGCCTGATA
>CAYLSL010000029.1:19265-20849 GCA_964386615.1 uncultured Veillonellaceae bacterium | reverse complement strand
ATTCGTGAAGTGTTCAGCGATGAGAATTTCGTCAAGGGGTTGTTCGAACTGGAGACCCCGGAGGCAGTCCAGCAGGCGCTGCGACAAAAGGACATCAGCCTGTCCGTGGAAGAAATCGTAAAAATCCGTGAGCTCGTCCTGAAACGCATGGAAACCGGGGCGGAACTGAGCGAAGAAGAGCTGGAGAGCGTGACCGGTGGGAGTGCAACAGTGCTCATTGCAACCATGTTATTTGTGGCAATAGGAATTGGAGTAACATCTCTGGTGGGTATTGGCCTTTGTACGGATTCTATGACCCATGGGCGTTGGTAACTCGAGTTTTCATGAGGAGGAATAGCGGAAAATGAAAAAGGCTAGAAGGTTTGCTTTTTTGCTGTTCGTGATACTAATAGCGATCATTGGCGTGACAGGAATGCCAACCGGGTATGCCGAGGAAAAGAGTGCCGTATTTGATGCGCATGGCACCGGTGTGCGTTATCATTTCACAGATACTGACATGGATTTTAACTTTGGCTCGTTGGTGGTGGGTGCTGCCACAAATCGCGGCATTGAAATCGGCGAAGCTTTTTATGCTGCGTCACAGATTAAAGATGGCGATGCTGCCAGCTGGCAGAAAGAATGGTATCTATTGGCGCAACGAACCGAAGCCCGCGGCCTGCAGTCTTTGGAACAAGGCCACAAAGTAAGTGCGCGCGACCAGCTTTTTAGAGCTGCGTATTACTACCGCATTTCCCTGCTTGCTATTTTGCCTGACGACTCCCGCCTGCTGGATCGGGCGAACCAAAGCCGCAATCTGATGAAAATGGCCGGCGAATTATTCGATCCGCCCCTGGAATATGTCGAGATTCCTTTTGAAGGCACCGTATTGCCGGGCTATTTCCGCAAAGCCGCGAATAACGACAAACCGGCCCAAACACTGATTATGATCGGCGGCGGTGAAACTTTCGCCGAAGATCTGGTCGTGTATATTGCGCCGCAAGCCCATGACCGGGGCTACAATTTCCTCACAGTTGATCTGCCGGGACAAGGGCTGCTGCCGTTGGAGGGAAAGATCTTCCGGCCTGACATGAATGTTCCGATGAAAGCCGTCGTGGACTATGCGCTGAACCGGCCGGATGTCGATGCCAAACGATTGGCAGCTTATGGTTACAGCGGCGGTGGTGGCTTTGTTCCACAGGCGGCGATGCATGATTCCCGCATTTCTGCCATTGCGATGAATTCCGGTGTGATGGACGCCTATTCTTTATTTAAGACCATGCCTGCCGTGCTGGCGAGTCAAAAGGAAATAAACTCATGGACGACATTCCATGGGAATATTGTCAAAGCCATTTGCTGGCGCTGGGGAGTACCGATGGACAAACCTTCCGGACTAGCGGAGGCCAACAAGGGTTTTGCCTTTGACCCGGCAAAAATCAGCGTTCCCGCTTTGATCATCGTCGGCGAAGGCGAATATCAAAGTGCGGAAGTACAAAGACAGCAGAAGCTGATCATGGCCGGATTGCCCAATCCGCAAAAAAAGCTGGTCATCACCCCGCGCAATGAAGGGGCTGCCAATCACTGTGTCATGGAAAACCGCAGCCTGAT
>CAYLSL010000029.1:14496-19165 GCA_964386615.1 uncultured Veillonellaceae bacterium | reverse complement strand
CCCATTGGAACGACATTCGCCGGCAAACGCACTTTGCCCCTTCGTGCCGGCAGCCGAGCGAGTCATCGTCTTCCACATACAATGAAGACTGCCTCTATCTGAATGTCTGGGCCCCGGCAAGCGACGCAACGGCCAAATTACCGGTAATGTTCTGGATACACGGCGGCGGCTTTAATTTTGGCGGCAGCTCCCTGCCGGAGTATGACGGCAAAAACCTGGCCGGTCAAAATGTCATCGTGGTTACCGTCAATTATCGTCTGGGGCCTCTCGGATTCCTGGTACACCCCCTGCTCGACGCCGAAGCGGCAACCGGAACCTCCGGCAATTATGGGCTGCTTGATCAAATTGCCGCATTGCAGTGGGTGAAACGCAATATTTCCGCTTTCGGTGGCGATCCAGACAATGTGACTGTTTTCGGACAATCCGCAGGTTCCCGCTCGGTATCGCTGCTGCTGTTGAGTCCTTTAACCAAGGGACTGTTCAAAGGCGCCATCGCTGAAAGCGGCGGTCCGATTATCGGGTCGGAGTTCTTATCCCCTGCGTTCAACGGAGATAAGAAGAATGTCGGCAAAATGGGGCAGGAGCTGGCGCGGCGGCTTGTCGGCAACCGGACAAACAATGTGTTGGCCGCGCTGCGGGCCAAGCCGGCCGAAGAAATTATAAAAGCAGCGGCATGCAGTACAGGCCTGTTCGACGAGGAGTTATTCTTTGCCCCGGTATTTGACAGCCATGTTTTACCGGACAATCCCTGGACCGCCCTGCATGATGGCCGAATTCATCCGGTTCCGGTGATTACCGGCAGCACCGGCAATGAAGGCGCCCTATACTTGACTCAGGAAAAAGAGCTTACCCTGCAAAAATATCAGACATTTTTCAACAGTCGATTCGGCCTGAACGCGGCGAAAGCCATGGAGATGTTTCCCGCATCACGTCAGGAAGAAGTCGGCCCGGCCATTGACAAGGCGATTACCATCGGTGCAAATGCCTGGCCGGCACGGCTGGTAGCCAAGGCAATTGCCGAAAAAGGGGAAAAAGCATATCTATACCACTTCACCAGGATTCCGCAGACGGCGCTGGCACGCAGAGCCGGTGCGCACCACGGAGTAGACCTGGCATACGTTTTTGGCAATATGAAAGATGCCGACGGATATGATGAAATTGACCGCGATCTTTCCCGCATCATGATGCAGTACTGGGTTAATTTTGCCAAAACCGGCGATCCCAATGGTGCAGGACTGCCAGCCTGGCCCCAATATCAAACTGCGGACGACCTGAATCTGGAATTTGGTGATCGGCTGAACATTAATCAACATTTATTTCTGAAAGAACTCGAATTCATCAATCAGATATCCGATTCGAGCAATGCCAAACGATGAAAAGGTGGAGATGACCGGTGGAAATAAACAAAAAGGGCTGGACTGAGCGGCAACAGGCAGGAATCAATTTTTGGTTTTCTACCGTCGTGCTCGTGCTGTGCCTGTGTTTATTCAACGCATGCTGGCTGCCATTAACAACAGCCCCTGTTGCTGTTGCCGCGCCTAAAAGCGATTTGCCGCCTGCGGCTGAATTCGAAGGCGGAAAACTTTATTATGCCGGAAAGTTCAGGATCGTTGAACTATCCGGTGACTATCGTCAGATGGGCCGGCAGTATGGCGGCTTGCTGTCCAAGGAAATCCACGGCATGGTTGCTGCTGTCGAAACGCAGTATGAAAAACATGGAATCGTGAATCCGCAAGCCAGCCTGGCCGATTTTTCCTCCCGTTTGTTCGGCTTGTACCCGCGGCGTTTCAAGGAGCTGGCGTACGGAATGGCAGAAACGGCCAGAATCGACCTCGAAAAACTCGCGATACTGAATGAATTCTTCGATTACATCTTATTGGCATCCAGCAACAGCACGCTATCCGGCCGCTGCGCTGCAATCAGCGTCTGGGGCGGCTATACAGGCGATGGAAGTTTGCTCATGGGACGGAATTTTGATTTTCCCGCGTTCTTTCGCGAGTTCGATCCCTATATTACAGTGGTAGTCTATAATCCCGCCGATGCCGTGCATGCAGCGGCTGTCATCACTTACCCCGGCCAGATCGGTTCCATTCAGGGGTTCAACAATA
Organism: uncultured Veillonellaceae bacterium; assembly: GCA_964386615.1. Taxonomy (GTDB): domain Bacteria; phylum Bacillota; class Negativicutes; order UBA1444; family UBA1444; genus UBA1444. Next base: position 17,057 of record CAYLSL010000029.1, on the reverse strand, counting down.
GAGGAATCGTGCTGGAAAACAATGACGGCAGTAGTTCCGGCGACCCCAACCGCTATTTTGGCCATCGAATTCCCAACGGAATCAGCGACCTGGAAATCCTGTTAGACCACGGCACGCTGCATGAAGTGGAGGCTGCCCTGCTTACCCGTCGTCTCCAATACCCTCTGCTGTTTCAGCTGGCTGACAGCCATCAGGCGTATTGTTATGAAATGTCGACCGACAGAGTGGTCAAACGTCCCGGTGAGTCGCCGGGGCTGTTGATCAGCGTGAACCATTTCACCAGCCCCGAATGGGTAGGCGCTATTCCGGGGAAAATCGACCTCCCCGACCGGATTGCTGATTCGCAAGAACGACAGCGAAACCTGTCAGCCATGGCAGAATCGCGCAAGGGCGGAATTACAGCGAATGTTATGATGAAGATGCTGGATATTCCGGTTGCGCAGGGTGGCGCCACACCGGAAGACCGGTCGATTTATCAGTTCGTGTTCATCCCGCGGCAGGGAGTGCTGTGGCTAAAGGCACGCAGTTTTTCCGACTGGACGGAAATTGATCTGAGCAAACGGTTCCGAACCTATCAAGGCAATGGTTATCTCCAATGAAGATAAGCCAGTATCTGCGACATTTGGCACAGGACAAGGACTTCCGGTTGTTTGATGCAGACTGCCAACAGTTTTTTACGCAGCTTGCCGGCGTGTTTGGCGCGCTCGAATCGCAGGAAACGATTCAGGAAATCGCGCTGTCGCAGCCGGGTTCTCAGGCGGATTATTCCTTGCGGCTGGATAAAAGCAACCGTGATACGACGCTGGTTTTATTGCGGCAGGCGGAATTGGTGCGGTCATCTGCTGCGTGGAAATCGCTCGTCGATTTGTGCGCACTCTGGTGCAACGAACAAAGCGAGTTTTCCGGCAAAGTCAGCAATGTATGGATAGAGATGGACTACGACTCTTTCCGGCAAGGGCGGCTGGAGCCCTGCGTGTTCTTCGACAGTTCCCAGGTGCGGCCGCAGGAAGAGCACGGCTGGATTGATCCGGCACTGGCGATTTTGCTGGGGGAAGAACAGCGGGCAGCGTTACGGCCGCGGCTGGATTTCTGCATCGATGCACTGGCGGGACGCAACCGCCAGTTGTTTCAACTGGGGGTGATGCTGGGGCGGCAGGCGACAGCGGTGCGGCTGTTTACCAGCGACATGACCCGTGAACAGCTGCTGTCCTATCTGGTGGAACTGAACTGGCCGGGCGACCTGGCGGGGCTTACGGCCCGGCTGGAATTATTGGACCCGTTCGTCCGCAGGTTCATTCTCGATTTTGATGTGACGCCGACAGGGATCTCGGAAAAAATCGGCATCAATTTTGGCCTGCGCAACAGTGGCGATGCGGCTGTCGATGAATTCCTCGCCTTTGCTGAAACCCAGCAACTGTGTACGGTGGATAAAAGGGCAGGGGTTCGCCATTGGCTGGCAGCGGCGCCGGATCCGGTCGCCCTGATTTTTAATGACATCAGTCATTTTAAGCTGGCAATCACGCCGGCAGGCGTTCCCGGCAAACTGAAAGCCTATCTGCGGCAGGGCAGCGTTCCCCGCCGCGAGTTTGCCGCTTTTGCAAGGCCGCGGATGATGAACATCGAACTGACCACCCGCTGTCCGCTGCATTGTCCCCAATGTTACTGCGACCTGAGTCAGGGGCGCGATATCGATCTTGAAACCGCCAAAGGATTTGTGCGGCAGGCGGGGGCGCTGCAGATGCAGCAAATCAATCTCAGCGGCGGCGAAACACTGGTATATCCGCATTTGTGCGAACTGATCGCATGCTGCCGGGAACACGGCATTCGCGCCAATGTGGCGCTCAGCGGCTTCGGATTTGATGTCGAAGTGCTGCGGAACCTGCGAAGCGCCGGGGTCGGCGGGATATTTATTTCGCTGAACGGCTCGACCGAGGCTGTCAACCGGCAGAGCCGCGACGGCTATGATTTGGCGATCAAGGCGCTGGCAACGCTGCAGCAGGAAAATGATCCGGATTACCTGATCAATTGGGTGGCGCACCGCCATAATGTCGAAGATTTTCCGGCGCTGGTCGCCCTGGCAGAAAGTTATGGCGTGAAAACGGTCGTGGTGATGGCATTCAAGCCGGATTCAAGGCATGAACTGCCCAGCCTGCCAAGCCGGGAGCAACTACTGTATCTGGCCGATTTCATCAAAAAATATCCGGCCGGTCCGCTGAAAATCGGCATAGAGTCTTGTTTTTCGCCGCTGCGGGCATTGGTCGGGCAAAAGTTTTTTGTCAACCTGAACCGGGGAATCGACAAAGGGTGTCAGGCGGGACGCGATAGTCTTTCCGTAAGCGTAGACGGGAAACTGACGCCTTGCCGGCATTTGGAGATCGAAGAAAAAAACAGGTCGATCGCCGAGTATTGGCAACATTCAGAGGTTCTCAAGCAGCTGCGTGCGGTGGAACAAGAACCAAGAACTCCCTGCCATGGTTGCAGCTATGAACGGTATTGCCTGCATTGCATGGCGGTCAGCTGGAAAATGCACGGCGGGCTGTTCAAAGGCAATGATTTTTGCG
>CAYLSL010000029.1:0-14396 GCA_964386615.1 uncultured Veillonellaceae bacterium | reverse complement strand
TGAAGTTCAGGCAGTTTTTCAAGACGAGACTTTTGTAAAGGGGTTATTCACGCTGGAGACGCCGGAAGAGGTGCAGGCGGCGCTGCGCGGACGCGGTGTCGAAATGACAGTCGATGAAATCGTGAAACTGCGGGATGGTATGGTGAAACACCAGGCTGGAGGTCCACTCAGCGACAGCGAGCTGGAAAGCGTGGCCGGGGGCGGAGATTCCTTCTGGAGTCAGCTCGATAATTTTTTCGATCAAGCCTGGTACAGCATTTCAATGAAATGGTAAACTAGGGTTTAAGCCGGGGGAATGGAGGAGAAGTCATGTCAGCCGAAAATGTTGCACGGTTTTATGCAGCGCTGGCAAAGGATGAATCACTGCGGCAAAAAGTAGCCGAAATCTTTCTGCAAGTCCAGCATCAGCCGGTCGATGCCTTGCTGGCGTCCCGGTTGGTGGAAGCGAAGGTTTTGCCACTGGCGGCTGAGCATGGATTTGTATTTTCGCTTGAAGAATTACGACGACACGAAGAAGCGTTGTGGGAGAGCGGCGGCGAACTTAGCGAAACGGATTTGCAGGGGATTTATGGCGGCACTGCCGGTCAATTTCCTGCGGGTTCTCTGCAGTGGCTGTTTACAATATCGACTGGATCGCCGCTCGGGGGTCTTTAGCCATGAATAAAATCCTGATTATTGAAGATGATCGTGACATGAGCGAGATCTTGCTGCTGTATTTGCGCAAGAACGGTTTTGAATGCCGACAGGCTTTCGACGGACCGGCGGCGATTCAATTGGCCCGCGAATATGCACCCGACTTGCTGATTCTCGATGTCGAACTGCCAGGGCTGAACGGCATTGAAGTCTGTCATGTGCTGCGACAGGAAATGGATACGCCAATCCTGTTTCTCAGCGGCTTGGGTGAAGAACGCGACAAAATCAAGGGACTGGAAGCAGGCGGCGACGATTATGTCGCCAAGCCGTTCAGTCTGCCGGAACTGTTGGCCCGCATCCGGTCGGCGCTGCGACGGAGCGGCCTGCCTGATGTGCCGCGTCAGCACCTCAGCCAGATCGAGTTCTCCGGGTTAAAGATCGAACTGAACAGGGCGCAGGTGGAACGAGACGGCAAACCGCTGGAGTTGACGCAGATGGAGTACCAGCTGCTGACCCGGCTGGCCCGCAATCCGGGCTGGACTTTCTCCAACGAGCAGCTGTTTTCATTAGTCTGGGGTGGTGAGAGCATCGATACCCGGACGGTAGCGGTTCACATCAACCGTCTGCGCAACAAACTCGGCAAAAGCAGTAGTGGAAAAGAATATATCCTGACGGTATGGGGTAAAGGCTACAAATTTAATGATCAGCTGTAATTGCCGGTAAAAGGATGCACATTGTGCAGCCTTTTTTTTCGGTTTCGTCGACCCAAATGCTGCCTTGATGAGCCTCCACGATTTCCTTGGTGATTGCCAGGCCTAGTCCGCTATGTTCGCTGGGATTGCCGCGGGAATGGTTGCCGCGGTACAGGCGGTCAAAAACCTTGGGGATATCGGCCGGGGCGATACCAGAGCCATTGTCGGCAACTTTGAACAAAACCTGCGCCGTACCGGCGCATTCGCAACTGATGACGATTTTTCCGTCGGATCCCATAAACCGGATGGCATTGGAAATCAGATTGGCAAACACCTGATCCAACCGATCCGTATCAATCCGGACCCATACCGTTTTGTCGATGCGATTTTGTTGTTCCAGGCGGAACCCGGCGTTATTGACGTCGGAAACATATTTTTGCCAAACTTCATCAAGCCAGCTGCCGGCTGAAATCTCGGTCCACACAAAGCGGGCATTGGCGGATTCAAGATTGGCCAATTCGAACAAATCGTGCATCAAGCGGTTCAGGCCGAGCATTTTGGCATGAATCCGCTGCAGGTAGGTTCGTTGCTGCTCCGGCGTATCCACCACGCCCTCCAGCATCAGTTCCACATGTCCGAGCACGGAGCTGACCGGGGTGCGGAGATCGTGTGAAATGTTTGACAGCAGACGTTGACGCGATTCTTCCGAGTGCCGCAGTTGTTCGGTCTTTTTTGCCACCATGAGTTCCATATCCTGTGAATACTGGGCAACCTGCTGGTTTAACCGCCAGAAACGATTGCTAAGAACCAGGGCCAGACAAAAAATGCAGCCGGCCAGCCCCCACAGCCCGATATATGCGGGCAGCAGGGGAAAATATTGCCGGCAGGTTTCCAGGACGCCAAAGGCAAAGCCGATGCTGCCGCCGCACATCATCAGGATGTTGTCGGCATCCTTGCGGTCAAACTTGGTGGCTGCGTAGAGGATGCCAATTATGCTGGCGATAAGAATCGCGAACGTATTGGGGGCTGCATTCATGTACTCCCAGGCCTGGTCATTCTGATAAAGGAACAATAACAGGCACAACGCTGCATTATAAATCAGCAGTCCCGCCGAAATCCGGTCGACTGTTTTTTCCAGACGACTGAGCGGTTGACTTTTGGGGTATATTTCGTAGGTAAAGCGAAGAAACAACGGCACGATAAGGAAAGTTGTCATCAGGTAGCCGCGTGGGTCAAAGAAAGAGTCGACTTGCAAGATATAGGGCCATTGGGAAATGTAGAATGAATAAACTGCAGTGACAAGGGTGCCCAGTCCCATGAACAGATAGGATTTGTCCGTGCGGGTGCGGATAAACAGGTATAGGCAATAGAAACCGATGACAAGGAATACGGCGCAAAAAACCAGCGCGGGAACTTCTTGCCGTGTCATGGCATTAAGGATCGTCCCGTAAGGGCCGATCTGAAGAATCCCATCGTGTATGCCGCCGGTTTCAGAGGTCACGGACTGGACTTTTACTGCAATCAGGTTATAGTGGCCTGGTTGCAGTAAATTTTGCGGCAGCGGATAGATCCTGGTCTTGCCAAGGTAGGGTTCGTTGAAACGGCTGTAGCCGTGAGCGCCGATCAAATGCCCATTGAGGTAGGTTTCGTCCGGGCCGATGATTTTGCCCAGTTCAAGGGCCAGAAAGTCGGTCCGGCTATCTGCGGGCAGATAGAACCAGCGCCGATACCAGAAAGTGTCGCCGAGTTTGAAGGGTTGCTGCCGGTGTAAATTTGCCGGCGCTTCAATTGTCTGCCAGTCGGTGTCGACATAGTCCGGGCGGCTGAAGCTGGGGTTTTCACCCTGCATGATTTTCCAGTCGCCTGCCAGAGAGAGGGGTTGCGGCATCGGGGCGGAAGCGCAGACGGCTGCGCCCCAACCTGAGGCTAACAGGACTATGGCGATGGCTAATGCAAAAATGACTTGCTGATGCCGCTGCACAGTTTTTTCTCCCTATTTTTGCGCCAATTGGAATAGTTCGGTCAGTGAAATCTCAACCTTGTCGTCCCAGCGGATGAAGCGTCCGTCGGTGGTTGCCCGGGCAAAAAAATCCGGGTCAGCCAGAAAAGCGAAACGGAGCGTCTTGAGTCGGGGCTTCAAATTGAGCGTGATTGTGCTGCCGTTGTCAAGCTGTGCTTCCAGCCGATGGTTTTCATGGACTGCAATGCGCTCAATATTGGTCATGCAGCTTCCTCCCTGCGAAAAATAAAACTCCACTATACTCAGTGTATAGTGGAGTTTTTTGCCAGACTAGTACCCGGCGGGTACTCTTTTGACAAATCAAACCTTAAGCCGGTCCAGGCCTTGTGATAGCAGTGCCCGTGAATGAATGCCCAACTTGGCGAAGATGATTTTCAGCTGCTTTTTGACGGTATTCTCGGAAATATAAAGTGATGCCCCGATTTCTTTATTGCTGCTGCCCGCCGCCGCCAACCGGGCGATTTCCAGCTCGCGTCCCGAAAGTCTGGCTGATGCCGCCCCGAAATGCTCCCGCCGCATTTTGTCCGTAGCTTGATGATAGGCGGCATAAAGGGACAAGATCCGGTCGATGTGTTGGCGCTGGGAGGGCGGCGCCGCAAGCGCCTCAAACAGTGGCGCAATGTAATCGCAGTTTTCGACAAACGGCATGTATAGCTCGTCCGGCAGGGCCAGTTCCAGCGCTTGCTGCAAGTGGGCAATCGCTTTATCCTGGCGATACAGCCGCAAATTGGCGGCCGCCAGATAGATATGGCTGTAGAGCTGACCCAACAGGTTGGGGAAGACACTGGTGATGCGGAAAAAATGTTCCTCGCTGCCGATCAGTTTTAAATATTCGCCGCTGATCAGCAGCGACCGGCCATGTACGATGTTGATGGCGCCGAACGCAGTGAATGACAGGCGGATCTTCTGCAAATCCGGGGCCAGCAGCCAGCCGGGAATTTTTCCAGCCTGACCGAGCGCGGCATAGAAGCTGCCTTCGCATAAACCGACGGTATGCAGCAATTGGTAATCTTTGCGGTTCGTCATATCTTCGCGCATTTCTTGCAGGATTTCGGCAATTTGGCCATAATCAGCCTGGATATATGCCAGCCGGATTTGCAGGAACGATACGCAGCAGGCAACCGATGTCTGCTGACCGGACTGCGCACGGTACAAGGCTTTGTAGGCTGAAACCGCAGCGTTTTCAAAGTCGCCGCGATGATAGTGCATTTCAGCCTCCATCACATATTCCGCGCCGCTGCCATGTCCATTGGTCAGGCTATTGTAGCGGGGCATGATCTCGATCAGGGTCCGGACTTCCTGCTCCAGCATCCCGCTGCTGCGGTGATAGAGATACAGGACGGACGGTGAGGCAAACGTCCAATGCCGGCTGGTGTCATAAATCTTGGTCGGCTGGCCCAGCCGTTGCCAGGCCTTCTGATGAAACTCCGCCATTTTTCCCAGGTCGTTATAGGCGGAAAAACTGCGGATGAAATCCAGCTCTCCCAATAGAATAGTGCGGCTTTCCTGATCAAGAGCTGCATTGTTCAGGGTAGTGGCAGCGAATTCGGCGCAAATTTTGCCATAGGTTGCCGCATCATTGTGGACAAATGAGTGCATTGCATAGCGCAATAAGGCATAGGGGTGGCGGGCTTTGGTTTCAGCCGGGCACTCGTCCATATATTTTTTCAGCGAACCTTTTAAATTGGTGAAATCATGCAAACGGTCCTGTTCCAGCGTCAGCAGCAGATTGTCAAAATCGCCGCACAGATAAAAAAACTGTGTAGCGGTGCTATAGTCCTGGTTTTGCAGGCACCATCGCGCTGCAGCCTGGTAGACTGCGTGCTTGTATTCACTGGAGCGGCTGGCGAAGATTTCGGCCAAAAACTTGACAAAGAGCTGATGGACTATATAGACCCGGGTTTTGGCTTCGAAGTGAACAAAAATGTTTCTGCTGATAATGTCGGTCAGCAAGCTGCCGCTGTTGGGATTTTTGCTCATGTAGAGCGCCTGCTCCAGCGTAAAGCCGTCAAAGACGCACAGGCACAGCAACAGTTCTTTGGTCTCATCAGACAGGGGTGCGAAGACGGCTTTTTCCAGCAGGCGGTAGATGTTGGCTGCGTTGGAAAAACTGCCTTCGGCGACAAAATCGAGCAGTTTCAGGTACAGGGCGCTGATCCAGCCTTCGGTAAGCGCATATAATCGTTCGGCATCTTCGCCGCTGATGCTGAGTCCGCATGCCTGGTAATAGGCGGCGATTTCCTGAGGCGCAAGTTCAAAGCAGTCTTTCGGGATGGAATGCAAAATGTTCTTTAACGCGAATTCTTCTGCCGCGGGCAAGGCGATATAGCGGGCGATCAAAACCAAGTGCAGGCCGGGAATTTCACTGGCGGCAACGACTTCGACAAACCGGTCGATTGTCGGCGATTCAATTAAATGATAATCATCGATAACCAGCACGAATGAGGCGGGCAGATCGGCTCCCGCGATGATTAGCAGCGCTTCTTGCAGCAAAATGCCGTCTGTGGGCAGGCCGAGCTGCAGCAGGCTTTGGGCGCAGTCCTTGTCCCATTGCCCCAGGCGGCTGGCAAAACCCTGCCAGAAGCTATCCGGCGAAGCGTCGAAAACCCGCTGCCAGCTGACCGGAACGTCGGTTTTTGCCAAATGTTCGCGGACTGCCGTAGTCTTGCCATAGCCCATCGGCGCTTCCACTACCGTCAGGGCATGACGATAAATCCCAGCCATCGCATCGGTGAGGCGCTGGGTGAAGAACAGCCGTTTGACATTGAACGACCGTGATTTAGGCATCGGTGCACTCCTGGAACACATTTGTCCCTATTATATCATGAGATGGAAAAAACCGGTTGCTGTTTGCCTGTTACCCTGCAAAACATCCCTGTTACCCAATATTCGTGTATTTCTTTAATGAGTCCGTTATAATCAAACCATAAGAAATCAGTGGAAGGGTGTTGTTGCAATGCAAATCAACCTGCGCTGTTCTGACTCGCTGCAGAAAGTCATAACCGCAGTTCTTGAAGCGAATGGGCTGCAAATTAGTTCCGATGCATCACTTAGCTTGCTGGAAAGAGGGTTTGCACTTCCACCGCAGGGGATCGCCATTGTATTTGATCCCCAGGCGCTGGGAGAACTGACCGACTTTCTGGAGACCCTTGGCCGCAAGCCGGATGCAGGGAAGACAATGATTGTCGGACGGCAGCCGAACGCAGAAGCTTACGAGATTGTTCCGCTGGAGGAAATCAGCCTGTTTGAAGCCGAGGGCAACTACACCTATTGCCTGACCGGCGGACGCCGGCTGCGGGTAAAAAATAAAATATATGAACTGGAAGTCAGTTTGCTGGAACAGGGGTTTATCCGGATCGGCAAGCCGCTGATCGTCAATATCATGCAGGTGGCCGAAATCACTCCCTGGTTTGGCTCCCGCCTGCTGCTGAAACTGAAAAGCGGCCAGGAAATCGAAGTGGCGCGAAACTATGTCAAAGGATTCAAAGAGTTTCTCGAGCTGTAACCAACTTCATGGATCACATGGAAAGAGAGGGTTTTGATATGTTGCAGACCATCATGGTATTGATTGTCAACACGTTGATATATGCCGGCATCGGAATGCTTGTCGGAGTTGCCATTGCCTATTTTCAGGCGATGGAAGGTCAATTGCTTTATCTGCTGTGGCGGGGTGCACTGACGGGTATCGTCATCGGCACGGTCACGAAATCTTCCGTAGTACTGCTGCACCGCAAACGCAATAGCAGTATGTGGAGTCTTTATGGCCTGATGCTGCTGATTGCCGGCGGGCTGACCCTGGTCACTTCCTTTTCCCTGAACATGGCGACCAAGCTGGCTGTTTTGTCGATTGTGGAGCCGCTGGCCCTGCTCACCATGTTTTTGAACATCCGCTATTCCGAGCGGCTTAACGCAGGACTTAAACGCAAACAATCGGCGCTGGGGCAAAAAGCCGCCCGGATGCCATGATGCTGCAGGGGTTTTTGCTCGGACTGTCCACCGGGGCAACCTGCCTGGCCTATTGCGCACCGGTGCTGGTCCCCTATCTGCTCGGCGAAGCAAAATCGATCCGGCAAACCGCCTGGACTTTGAGCCGGTTTATGCTGGGCCGCCTGCTGGGCTATCTCGTGTTTGCCGTGATTGCCTGGCTGACCGGCAGCTGGTTGGGCCTGCTGACGGAGCGGCGGGAAACACTGCTGGGGTCGGTTTATATCCTGCTGGCAGCGCTGCTGCTCTGGTACGGAATGCTGCAACCGGCCGCTCCCTGCGCCGGCCGCTCATTGCGCGGTCGCGCCGCCCGGCTGGCGCAAAGCCGGCCGTCACTATTGCCGCTGTTGCTGGGCTTCTTCACCGGCCTCAATCTCTGTCCGCCGTTTTTGTTGGCTTTTGCCGCCGCCGGCGAAATTTCGACGTTGGAGCATAGCCTGTTATTTTTTTTGTCCTTTTTTGCCGGAACGGCTCTGTTTTTCCTGCCGGCGCCGTTGCTCGGCGCCTGTAAAAATATTGCGCCTTTGAAAAATATCGGCCGACTGGCCGCTGCCGTGATGTCGGTTTACTATTTCTACAGCGGAATACTGCTGGTATGGGGAGGGCTGATCGGATCATGAAGCAATTTGCCGCGAATCCCGGCTGGAAAAAAACACTGCTGCTTGGCCTGCCGATGTTGTTGATCAGCGGAGTGCTGTTCCTGTCGGGCAAGCAGCTGGCCAATCCGGCGAAGCTTGCGCCTGCCGTCATCACTTATCTGTTCATCAACGTCACTTTTTTCTGCATGATTTACACCGGGCAGACTCACAAATACCGCTCGCGCTTTTTTGTCCTGGCTTCCCTGTTGTTTGTTGTTTCCTTTGTCGCCAATCTGATTGAAGTCAGGGGCACGATGGAGTTGTCGACCGCCAATATGCTGGACGGAGAAACGCCGCTTTGCCCGCTGGTTATTCCGATGCTGATCATTCCGGCTGCTCTGACGAATACGATTATTTTCCCCGGATCATTTTTTGCCGCGCATGGCGGGATTGCGCCGATGCTTGTTCTCTGGCTGGGATTTTCCCTGGCGGTGGGACGGGGCTGGTGCAGTTGGATCTGTTTTTTTGGCGGGATGGATGAAGGGTTTTCCCGCCTCTGCCGCAAACCGAAAATAGCGGCCGTCGATAGCAGATGGACGGCGCTGCCCTGGGCCGTTCTGCTGGCAATCGTATTGACTTCGGCGGTTACTCTGTCGCCGACTTACTGCGCCTGGTTGTGTCCCTTCAAAACAGTCACCGAGTTTCCGGCGGTTGAGTCAGTAAAAACGGCGCTGCAGGCGGTGATTTTCAGCTCCCTGTTCATCGCCCTGGTCATCGTTTTGCCGGTCCTGACCGGACGGAGAATCCAATGCGGTCTGTTCTGCCCGTTCGGCGCCTTTCAGTCGATTTTCAATAAAATAAATATTTTTGCAGTGCGGATCAACCGGGCTGCCTGTGTGAACTGCAAGCTGTGCCTGCGGCAATGCCCGACGTTCAGCATCGATGAAAAGAGCCTGCAGGCAGGAAAAACGCTGCTTTCCTGCAGCAAATGCGGCAAATGCATCGACCTCTGTCCGCAGCGGGCCATCTCTTTCCACATCAAGGGCACACCGCTGCAGGCAAACCTGGACACGGCACGAATCCTGTTTCTCTATCCCGCCTTTACTTTTGCTGCAGTGATTGGCGGCGGCTGTATTTATGGCGGGTTGGAAAGAATTTTCCGGCTGCTGTTCACTGGCAGCATGATCCATTAAGAAGGGGAGGGTTTCGCGTGCGACTGCAGACTTTTTTCAGTTACACCGCCGCAGTACTGACGCTGATCGTTGCGTTAGCCACTTTTGTCGGTATGAAATCCTTTTCGCATAAACTGGTCAGTGCAACCGGTCTAGAAATTTCCCCCTGGTTCAGCGGCGGTGAAATCGTCCGGACGAATGACCGCGGAGCGTATAAGACATCGCAGCACAGGGCTGTTTTTGACGGGCTCATCGGTCAGAAAGCAGAGGGCTTTGTGCAGATTGATTTTTCGCCGCTGGCTGCCTTGCCGGATAAAATCGATGAAAAAATCGATTTTGACCTCGACGGTAAAATCGATTTTGCACTGGAATATGATGTTGTTGCCAATACTGCAGTGCTGACGGCATATAATCCGCGGGTGCTTTCCCCGGCCGGCTGCTATGTGCTGAAAGAGCGGCGTGCCGTACGGGTTCGCCTGCGGAATGAATAACTGGAAGCTGGTGGTATAATAGGTTCAGCAGTGACGAATTTTGCATCGGCGGAGGGGTTTGTTTGACCGTTGTATTATGCGGCTGGTTAGCTTTTTTGTGCTCGTTTATTGACCGGTTGTCATGGCCGCCGATCATGCCGGTGGCGATGCAGGAACTTTCCCTGAACAAAGCCGAGGCAGGAAGCTTCATGAGCATCTTCTTTCTGGGTTATTTATTGACGCAGATCCCGGGCGGCATGCTCGCCGACCGGTTTGGCATCCGCAAAATATTGGTCCTGTCGCTGCTATGGACCGGAGGATTCACCCTGGCATTCGCTGGTGTAGAAGGGTATGGTGGAGGCCTGCTGCTAAGGTTTTTGGCCGGACTGGGGTCGGGGGCGATTATGGCGGCTGCTGTGAAAGGGGTTTATGATTCGTTTTCACCTGCCAACAGAGCAACCGCGATGGGGGTTTTTATGACTTCACTCCCTGCCGGGTTGATGCTGGCTAATCTGCTGTCGCCCTGGGTTGCCGTTCACGCCGGCTGGCGGGTATCTTTTATTGTGGCAGGTTGCCTGACTCTCCTGAGCATGGGGGTTGCATGGCGGCTGTTGCCGCCAACGGCGGTCGTGATCCATCAGGATGGATTCCAGCCAGGCAAAACCCTGCGGCTGCTGCTGAAAAACCGCCGCCTGCTGATTACTGCGCTTGCCGGGTTCATGGCAATGTGGGGAACGTGGGGCGTGTTGACCTGGAACAACTCTTTTTTGCATCAGGGGATGGGGCTGCCCATCGAAAAATCTGGCGGCATGATGGCCCTGTTCGGCCTGGGGGCGTTGATTGGGCAACCGTTGGCCGGGAAGCTCGCGGATCGCCTGGCCGGTCGGCGCCATCAAGTCGCGCAAGGCATCTTGCTGGTATTTGGCGTTTTGCTGTTGGGATACGGCCTGAACCGAAATCCGTTCTGGCTGTATTTGCTTTCGCCCTGCCTGGGCGCTGCCGCATTTATCTTTGGACCGGTACTGAATACGCTGATCAGCGAACTGGTAGAGCCTGGCCAGGTCGGAACTGCCATTGGCTTCTGCAATGCGGTATGGCAGCTGGGATCGCTCGCTTCGCCTTATCTGGCCGGACTGGTTTTGGACTGGACTGGTGATTATCGCGCGATTTATCTGATGCTGGCGGCCGGCCCCTTTTTGTCGGTTGTAGTATTGACGGGCGCCGGAGCACGACGCGCTTAGCGGGAACCCAGCAGGATCCCTAGGGCGAAGAGAATGCCAAACTGGCTGTTGGCCTGTGCCGTGGCGATCATCGCCGGCATCATCGCCAGCGGCGTGTTGCCGGCCTGGAAACTGCGGATCGATTGTACCATCCGGGGAACGCTGAGCAAAGCCAGCAAGGTCCAGACCGGTAATTGAGCCGATAGAACGAGGCCGCCAACCCAGCCTTGCGCCAGGATGAACATGGCGGCCAACGCTTTGACCGCCGCTGGTTTGCCCAGCAAGATTGCCAGTGTTTTGCGGCCATGCTCACGATCTTCGTCGATGTCGCGGATATTGTTTGCCATCAGGATCGCGCCGATCAGCAAAGAGGGGGGAACCGACGCCGCATAGACGAGCGGGGTCAGCGCCTGAACGTGGATGAAGAAGGCGATGGCGATAATGCCAAACCCCATGCAGCTGCCGGCGGCGATTTCTCCGAACGGGGTGGATGAAATGGGATAGGGGCCGCCGGAATAAAGATAACCGATTGCCATGCAGGCCAGACCCCATGGCAGAATCGCCCAACTGCTGTTCAGCATGATGTAGATGCCGATGAGCAGCGCAAGACCAAGCAGGGAGACGGCGATTCCAAACACGGTTTTTGACTGCATCCCGTCCCGCACGATCGCACCGCCGATACCCACCGATTCCCTGGTGTCGAGTCCCCGCTCAAAATCGTAGTATTCGTTGAACATATTGACCGCGCTTTGAATCAACATGCTCGCCAGCAGCATCGCAGCGGCCAGGCCCGGGCGAAAGGCGCCGGTATTGTATGCAAGGGCGCTGCCGATGAAAACAGGCACGAACGAAGCGGTCAGCGTATGGGGGCGCAGCAGGCGCCATAACACAGGGAGTCCCCATTTTCTTGCCAGATGGCGCAGGGCGACAGCTGGATGGCGAAATGCGATTCTAGGTCCGCTGTAGCGCATAACCTCGATGATTTGTGTTCGCATGTCCTGCCGGTAGCAATGTATCCGGCATTGAGAACAGACCGGCTTGGCTTCGGCGAATACACAGTGCTCCAAGCGTTGTCGGCCATATTCCAGCAGGGTGCGGCACTTTTCACAGAGTTCTGTACTCTGCCCGTGATTGTTACGGCAATACAGGCTGATTAAAATCTCAAGTTCCTGTTTTTCCTGTTCAATTCGTGATTTTCTCATGCCTATATGTTCTCACCGCAACCGTTAATATCCTGCCGAAATGAAAAGCGGCTGCCAGTGGCAGCCGCTTTGTTTATGCCGTGAAGACGGGTGAAGCAATTTGGTGACCCGCCGGGGACTCGAACCCCGAACCTACTGATTAAGAGTCAGTTGCTCTACCAATTGAGCTAGCGAGTCATGTTTAGACTGACTTGTGCAGGGAAAACTTTATTGCTTGCTCCGGGGGGACCGGCTTGCTGAAAATATAGCCCTGCACACTGTCGCAGCCGAATTGCAGCAGATTTTCCAGCTGCACTTCGGACTCCACTCCTTCCGCCGTGACCTGCAGACCGATCGTATGCGCCATATCGATGATGGAGCGGACAAAATCCTTTTGCACGCGATCTTCCAATATTTTGTCGATGAATGACTTGTCGATCTTCAGGGTTTCCACGGGCAGATTTCTCAGATAAGTCAGCGAAGAAAAACCGGTGCCGAAATCGTCCAGGGCAAGCCTTACCCCCATCGCCTTCAGTTGACCGAGTTTTTTTATACTGTCTTCCAACGAGTCGATAAGGACATTCTCGGTGATTTCCACTTCCAGTTGTTTTGGCTGTGTGCCGGTCCCTTCAAGAGTGAGACGAACCGTCTCGACAAAATCTTCCATAGCCAATTGCCGCGGGGAGATATTAACCGCGACGTGAAGGGAGTCCCGGCCCATTTCCGTCAGTTTGCGCGCAAACCGGCAGGCCTCCTCAATTACCCAATTGCCGATGGGCACAATGAGACCGCTGTTTTCCGCCAAAGGAATGAACCGCGCCGGTGATACCATGCCGTGTTCCGGGCTGTTCCAGCGAAGTAGCGCTTCGAACCCAATCACAGTATTGTCATTGAGCTTGATCTGTGGCTGAAAGTGCAGGGTAAGCTCGTTGCGCTCCAAAGCATGCCGCAGGCTTTGCGTCAAAGACCACTTGAAATACGCATCTTTTAGCATTTCTGGCTCGAAAAAGCGCCAGCAGTTTCGTCCGGCTGCTTTGGCGGCGTACATGGCGCTGTCGGCATTTTTCAGGATTTCTTCGGCTTCGTTTCCGTCGCCGGGATAAAGTGTCACGCCGACACTGGCCGACATGTGGATGTTGCGACCGCCCACTTCGTATTCCCGCTGGGAAGCGCTGACAAGACGATTGGCGATTTGGGCAATCGTTTTCAAGCGGTCTTCACCGAACAGGATCACGATAAATTCATCGCCGCCGACCCGGGCGACGAAGGCTTCCGGGCCTACCGTATCCGCAATCTGACGGGCGGCCGCTTTGATGACGCCGTCGCCGCAGGAGTGGCCAAAACTATCGTTGACTGTTTTCAGATCATCCAGGTCAATATAAAATACGGCGCCGGCGACTGTTCCCAATCGGGCTTTTCGCATTTCTTCTTCCAGGCGGCTGTTCAAAAACGCCCGGTTGGGCAGACCGGTCAAAGAATCGTGCAAGGCCTGATGATGTGTCTTTTGGTGAGCCATCGCATTTTTTACCGCAATCGTTGCCACCGTGGCCATTTGTTCAAACACGGCAAGTTTCGCCTGATCGACAACAAAAGGTTCGCCAAACGCAGATAAGCCAATGCAGCCTATGATCTTTCCATTTATGGTCAATGGGGCCTGCATTTGCGCTGTCAATGTTTCGGCGAAGGCTCCCGTCCAGCGGCCGGGCCAGTTGGCATAATCGTTGATAACGACGATTTTGCCGGTTCGCAGGACTTCTGCATAGATTCCTTTTCCGTCAAAGAAAGTGGACTTGCCGACCCGTTCCTCGTAGCGGCCTAAACCGCACTGAATGGTGGCATGGCGTCCGTCTGGCTCGAAAAAGGAAACGAACCCATGCGGAATATTCATGAAGGCGGCCGCCTGGGTCAGGATGTTTTGCAGAGACTTGCCAAGGTCTAACTCGTTTACCAGGATGGCTGTCATGTCCGCCAGGCGCTGCAACAGATCTTTTTGATAGGTGATCTGCTGTCTGGTTTGCGATTTTTCCAGCGCGATGGAAGCCAGTCTGCCGAATTGGCGCAATACTTCCTGATCCTCAGGGGTAATGCGATGGATTTCATCACGCCAGTTGGCAGTCAAAGCCCCTTTGACTTTTCCATCCATCAATAGCGGCACCATAATGACAGTGGTCGAATGTTCAAGCCCGGTATCACATAAACGGCGGGGGTATTGACGATAATCCTCTACGAGCAGCATTTCGCCTGATCTAAATACTTCGCCCAAGATTCCAACGTCTGTCGGGCGGGGCGGCAACTGTTTTTCCGGGGCATAACCGACTGCGTGCCGCACCACAAAATTTTTGCTGCATTCTTCCAGCAAGCCGATAGACCCGCCGGGAGCGCCGATTAAATGAATCGCATCTTGTAAAATGACTTTTATCAGCTCGTCAAAATCCTCGTTGGGATG
>CAYLSL010000028.1:16763-21004 GCA_964386615.1 uncultured Veillonellaceae bacterium | reverse complement strand
GGTTATGGGCAGTGGTTTGATTTGTTGGCGGTAGCGGTCGATGAGCAGGTTGCGGCAGGGGTCTATTTGGTTCGTCTCACAGCCGGCGAAATCAGCCGGGAAGTTCGGGTAAAGGTGGCGCTGCGCACGGACGGAATCTCGGCCAAGACAAAGCCGGTGCTGGAGCGCGTGGTGTTGCCGCTGGACCGGGACGGATTGCGTGACGAAAAACAAAATGCCAACACTTTGGTTCTGCGGGACCGTTCACTGGACTACTATAAAAATGTGTTGCGCGGTAAAGGCGCTGCCAATCTGGAAATCGAAGCGATCCACCCGGTGTCCTACATGGGTCTGGACTTTAGCAATCCTGCCGGCCAGCAAAAACTGCTGATGGTGGAGGCTGAACTGATTGACAAGAATAGCCGGCGCAGAGTCGCCGGACTGTATACACCTGGCAGCAACTCGGAACATGACGGCGCCGGGGCCATGGCTGCCGGACAGGAGCGACTGACCGCATTTGCTGCGATGACCGGGGAGCCGCGTCAACGTCTGTTATTGCCGATTTATGCCGATGAAACACAGTTGACGGAAGGCAACTATTTGCTGCGAGTGACCGTAGAGGATGGCGAGACGCAGAGTTGGTCGCAGGAACTGCCGCTTATGGTCATCAAAAAGAACATGCGCGGCATGTTGACGCTGGGGATTGGTGTGGCGATGCTGCTGGCGTTTCTGGTGCTGATCAGCCGGAAAATGCCGCAGGTGTTAGCCGGCATGAAGACACGACGACTGATCACAATCGCTTTATTCGGCACTTGTGCGTTCGCGGTCGTTAATGTGCCGTCGACCTTGTTGAACGATTTTTTGCACATCTTTTTGGGGCCGTTTAGCTTTCTGATCAGTGGTCTGTTTAGCGGCATCATGTTGTACATGCTGACCGGCGCGCTGGTGACTCTGATTCCGCTGCACGGCGTGGTAAGCTTAATGGCGGCGGTTCGTCTGCTGCTCGGCATGCTTGCGTTCGGCCATATGTCGCCGCTTGTTTTTCTTTCCTATGGCGTCAATGCATTTTTGCTGGAACTGGCGTTAGCTGGCTTCGGTTTTACGACAGCCAGCAGCAAACCCGATCAACCGGTACAGTTCTCCTGGCGCAGAATGGCTGTTTTAGCGTTAGCCTGTGCTTTAGCCGACACCACAGCCACGTTTGTCACAATGCAGGGGATGGCTGTTCTGTATCGACTGTTTTTTGCCGATTGGTATATTTTTATGGTCATGGCAGTCAATGGCTTTTTATACACAATGATCGGATCGTTGTGCGGCGCATTGTTGGGCGCCCGTTTATCCGGCGTGGGGAGTGATTAAGCCATGAACACGATCATAGAATGCCGCAATGTCTCCTTTACCTATCAAAACAGCGCAACGCCCAGCCTGATCAATATTAATTGGCAAATCAACGCCGGCGATTTTATTCTTTGCACCGGGCCGACAGGCTGTGGCAAAAGCACATTGCTCAAAGCGTTTAACGGCCTGATCCCCCATGAAATCAGCGGGACGTTGCAGGGAAGTATTCGGGTGAATGGCGTCGATTCGCTGCAATCATCGGTTGCAGATCTGAGCCGGACCATTAGTCTGATGTTTCAGAACCCGGAGGATCAGATTTTTTCGACGTCAATTGCCGATGAAGTGGGATTTGCCCTGGAAAATGTGGGGCTGGATCCGGCGGAAGCCCGCCGGCGCGTGGCGGAAACCCTGCAATGGGTTGGCCTGGCCGGTCGTGAGCAAGGCAGCGTTCATGCGCTGTCGGGCGGCGAACGCCAACGGTTGGCACTGGCCGCTGTACTAGCGATACGGCCAAAGCTGCTGGCGCTGGACGAGCCGATCAGTCAGATGGACCCACGCGGCGCGATGGAGCTCTTGCAGGTTTTGCAAAAGCTGAATACCGAACTGGGGATCACGATTATTGTGGTGGAACACAGGCTGCATGAAGTCATGCCGATGTGCAAGCAAGTCATGGTGATGGAACAGGGACGCATTGCCTGGCAAGGCTCGCAGCAAGAAGCTTTTTGCCAACCGGATGTTTTTTTGCGGCAGGGGCTGCGGATTCCACAGACGGTTCACATTTGCCACCGCTTGGGTCTGACGTCGGAGAGTGCAACGGTGGAAGCGGCCTATGCAAAAATAAGCCAGGCTTATCCCGGCTGCAGCGTGCAGGCCCGGCCAATTCTTCAACAATGCATTGCGGACCCTGCCGAGCCGGTGATTGAAGTGAGCGATCTCGAATTTCAGTATGATCAACAAAAAGGGAATGTGCTTGACGGAATCAACCTGACGGTTCGCCGTGGTCAATTTGTCGTGCTGATGGGCAACAATGGCGCAGGAAAATCAACCCTGTTGCACCATATCTGCGGGTTGCAGAAAACCCGGAAGGGGCAGGTGAAACTGCATGGACAACCACTGAAAACACTGGACCGGCGGGTGGGAATGGTCATGCAGAATCCCGACTTGATGTTGTTCAATTCAACAGTCGCGCAGGAGATTTCTTTTGGTTTGCAACACGGGCTGGGTCGGGGCAAAAATCTGGGCAACTGGCGGCCGCTGCTGGAGAGAATAGGTCTCGGCGGTTTGGAGGACCGGTTTCCGCTGGCGCTCAGCCAAGGGCAGCGGGTACGGGTGGCGATTGCCTCTTTACTGGCATGCCAGCCGGATATCATGCTGCTGGATGAACCAACGACCGGACAGGATTTGGGGCATATCGACGACATTATCGAGTTGCTGCAGGAGTTCACGCAAACCGGCGGTACGGTCATTCTCTGCACCCACGACACCGAAGTCGCCGCCCGTTATGCAGAGCGGGTCATTGTCATGACCGGCGGACGGGTTGTTGCCGATGCTTCGCCGCGCGAAGTGTTTTCGCAGGACGAAGTGCTGAGCAAGGCAGGGTTGCGGCCGCCGACTTCGCTGCAATTGTCCCGGCGACTTTATGGCGGCTGCGCACTTGGGGTGGAGGAGGTAGTCCGGCATGTACAACAGACAGATCTGGCAAGCCACGCCGGCTGATACGCCGATCCACCGGCTGGATGTGCGAACCAAACTGGTGCTTTTGACTGCGGTTATGCTGTTTGCCGTCGGCCTTGACGGGCCGAAGCCGCTTTTCATTTTGTTTTTGGCTTCGTTGGCACTGCATTTCCTGGCCCGGTCTTCTGTGGAACGCTGGCAGGTTTTGACGATATTTCTGCTGGTAGGAATCTGGGGGACGATGGTCAGTCAGGCCTTGTTTTATAATCAGGAACCGCGAACCATGATCGCCTGCCTGGTATCGCCCGGCGCCCCATGGATTGGTGAATGGACGGGCGGAATTTTCATTTACCGGGAAGGGCTGGAGCATGGGGCAGTGCAGGCATTGCGGTCGGGGATCATGTTATCCTGCGGCCTGCTCATCTGCTGGACCACAGACCCGCGTCAGCTGTTGCAGTGTTTTTTGCATTGGCGGATGCCGTTTGAGATTGCCTTTATGCTGATTACCAGTTTGCGCTTTTTACCGGTCATTTTCGAAGAAACGGCCATCGTGTTCACGGCGCAACGGCTGCGCGGCTTTGAGCCAATGCGCAGTTTGTCGCCGGTGCGTTGGGTTCGTACGGCGTTTTATGTATTGTTCCCGATTCTGGCCCGGTCGCTGCGTCGGGCAGCAACCTTGGCGCTGTCGGTGGAGAGCAGGGGTTTTGGCCGCGGCAATCGCCGGTCGACGTTGCCACAGTGGCCGATCGGGCAGCGTTTGGCTTGCCTGGGGCTGTTTGCCGCAATTTTTGCCGGTGCGGTGCTGAAAGCCCTGTTTTTATTGCAGCACAACGGGGTGGCCTATTTCCCCCGCTTACGCGGAGTCTATGATTTTATGGCGGTGTGGCTGTGAACGGGATGGACAGCAAAAAGAATATCCGGCTCATTTTGCTATTTACAGTTTTCCTGATTAGTTTGGGCTTTTTGGCGCTGCACATTTTCCCTGAACTCAGCCGGCACTCAGGTCCCAAAGCGCCGTTGCAACAGTTGGGCCAGTTGGGTCGCTACGAAAAAGTCGCTGAGATTCCCCTCGGCAAAGTGGAAATCCGCGGCTTTCGCCAGATGGGGTCGACGCCGGGCCTGGTCCGGCTTTCACCGGTAGGCGACCGCATTGTTGTCGGCACGGAAACCGGTGAAGTGATGGTGTTCAGTATTGACGGCGTGCAGATATGGAGCCGAAAAATCGGCATGGGTAAAATCAGTGCGCTGGA
>CAYLSL010000028.1:0-16663 GCA_964386615.1 uncultured Veillonellaceae bacterium | reverse complement strand
GATAATATTTACCTTTTTGATACCAGAACGGGTGAGCAGCGCTGGAGTCTGCACGCTGAACCTGTTGAGCCGTACGAGCGGACCAATATGCGGTTTGGTCCTCAGTGGTCAACAGATGGAAAAATCTTGAGCGGCGTCTCGGCTGACGGAAGGGCCTTTTATGTCGACAGCGACGGCAAGTTGCGCTGGTCGCGGGTGCTCAGTGCGCCGCAGCGAATCCAGGGGATTTTTGTCAACGCGACCGGGCTGCATACACAACATGTCGGTTCTTATGCCATCTTTTCCACCGGCAATACTTACAACCGGGCCAATTGGCAATTGCCGACGCCGGTGGAACATCCCCAGAGCAACAGCGTGTTTTTGTTTGACCGGCAAGGAACTTTGCTGAAACGGCGTAAACTGGGCGGCATGATTGAAGAAATGAAAACCGTTGGATCGGAATTGGCAGTGGCTGTCGGGCGCAATATCCGGACCAAGGATGCCAGCATTCATGGTGTTGCGCTATTGTCGACACCGGAACTGGAGCTGGTCGATTGGCTGCCGGCAGCCGGTCCTTGCGTTGCCGTGGCGGCCAGTCACAAACATGTCGTGGCGATGGAAGCGCCGCTGCAACTGGATAGCGGCGAAGTAGTCGGCTCTTATCGGATTTTGGTGTGGAAAAAAATCGGCCTGTAGCACAGGGGCGAAGCCGCACTGTGATGCGCCGTTAAAATATCGATAGTGTTGATAATACAGAAGCTGGTCTAATTTCAATCTATCATTGTTTCCAAACGAGCTTATCAAGAGTAAAATGGACATATCGCTTTGCTGCGATACGTCCATTTTCATTAAGGGAAAGAGGGTAACAATTGGAGATTTTGCAATTTGACAAACTACACTGTAAAAATTGTTACAAGTGCGTGCGGCATTGTCCCGTAAAGGCGATCGAAGTCCGGGACCATCGGGCGCAGATTAATCAAACGGAATGTATTTTGTGCGGGGAATGTACCATCATCTGTCCGCAAAAAACAAAAGGCGCTGTCAGCGAAGCAGCTCAACTGCAAACCGCCTTGCGCAGCGGTAAAATGGTAATTGCCAGTATCGCTCCATCTTGCTCCGCTTATTTTGGCGCTTCCTATGAGACCCTGAGAGAAAGTTTGCTGGCGCTTAAGTTTGCCGATGCCTTTGAGACGGCGGAAGCGGCTTATCTGGTCAAAACGGCGTATGAAAAACTGGTCGCCGATCATCCGGATCAGGTTTGGATCTCTTCGTGCTGCTCTGCAGTCAATCTGCTGATAGGGAAATACTATCCGGCGGCATTGCCTTATTTGGCGCCGGTGTTAACCCCGATACAAGCGCATGCAAAGTTTCTGAAACAAAAATATCCGGCGGCGCAGATTGCTTTTATCACGCCCTGTGTTGCGAAAAAAGCGGAACGATATGCCGTGAATTCGCAGATTGATTATGTGATCTCTTTTGAAGAACTGGAAATCCTGCTACAGGAGTCAGGGCTAGATTTGCAGGAAAAATTTGATGGCAAAATCGCGCAATACTTATCACGGAAGTTTCCTGCGGATGGTGGTATTATTGCTACTATGGAGCGTGTTCCCGTGTCGGGCTATGTTTCAGTCAGCGGATACACTGCCTGCAAACAGGCGATTCAGGATATCCAAGACAAAAAAATCGCTGCCTGCTTTGTTGAGATGAGTTTTTGTGAAGGCAGCTGCATTGGCGGACCATCATTTCGCAAAAGACAAACTTCGCTTTTGCATTCGGCGTTGCAGCTGAAAAAAGTTTCTTCGGCAGCCGATTACCATGAAGATTATAATATTCCCGGCACGACAACTCTCGCCTGCGATTTTTCCAGTATTCCACCAGTGCTGGCGCTGCAACCTTCTGACGAACAAATTACCGCTGTTTTGCGCAAAATGGGCAAACAATCAGTTGACGACGAACTGAACTGCGGCATGTGCGGTTATCATTCCTGTCGGGAAAAGGCGGTCGCCATATTGGCGGGCAAAGCGGAAATCAATATGTGTCTGCCGTTTATGAGCGAACGGGCCGAGTCATTTTCCAATCAGATCATCAATATTACGCCCAATGCCATTGTTTCTGTCGATATGGATCTGAAGGTGCAACAGATTAATCAGGCGGCTTGCGATATTTTCCGACTGGCGCCGCATGATTTGATTAAACAGCCGGTGTCCCGTATTCTTGATGAGTTTGATTTTGTTGAGATCATTATGCAAGGCAAGGAAAAACTGGAAAAGACAACGTTCCTGCCTGAATACAACGCTTATCTCAACCAGGTATTTCTGTTTGACAAAGAAAGCAGCATGGTTGTATGTATCATGCAGGATATTTCCAAGGCCCGACAAAAAAAGAACCTGTCAATGAAGAAAAAAGTGCAGGCTGCGGCGCTGGCTGACGAAATCGTAGACAAACAATTGCGGATCGTACACGAGATCGCCTCGCTGCTCGGCGAAACAGCGGCTGAAACGCAAATTGCCGTTCGCGATCTCAAAGAAACGATTATGATGGACGACGAGGAATAGTACAATGTTTGCGAAAGAATGGCATTGTCTGGAGACTGGTTGGGCAAGCGTAAACAAACAGGATGAGAAGCTCTGCGGCGATTTTTTCAGCAGTTTTGAACATCAGGGGAAAAAAGTATTTGTTTTATCGGATGGCCTTGGCAGCGGTGTAAAAGCAAACATCCTGTCCACCCTTACGACGACAATTTTAGGCACTCTATTGTCGCGGGGGATTTCGCTGGATGAATGCATCAATAGCGTTGCAACAACACTGCCGATCTGCCGGGCGCGAAAACTGGCTTATTCAACCTTTACCGTAGTGCAGATGGAACATGGGGCGGTGCATTTGGCCCAGTATGGCAACCCGGATGCCATACTGCTGCGCGGCGGCCAAAACGTCAACTATCCTCAGGGCGTTCGCTTTATCGGCGAAAAAGAAATTCACGAAAGCCGAATCCCGTTTGTGCTGGGCGACATCCTGGTTTTATTGTCAGATGGGGTTACCAACGCCGGAATCGGGAAATTGGCGTTGGCAGGGTGGCAACGCGGTGAACTGGTCGCTTTTTTGGAGCGGCTGGATACAGAAAAAATGTCTGCCGGCCATATTGCGGCCAGCATTATAGACTGTTGCCTGACGCTTGGCGAAGGCTCGCTGGATGATGATGCCAGTGTGCTTGTCATTAAGCGCCGCGGACGATGCGTTGTGAATATGTTGGTTGGACCGCCGGAAAACAAAGAGGACGACAACCGGGTGCTGAAAATGTTCTTCGCCAAGGAAGGACTGCGGGTTGTTTGTGGCGGCAGCACGGCGCAGGCTGTAAGCAAATACCTGCAGAAACCGGTTGTGGTCGATCAAGGCGGTGCAGTCGCTGGAATTCCGGCAATGAGTCGCATCGAGAATGTCGATTGCGTCACGGAAGGCGTTATTACGTTGAAAAAAGCGCTGGAACATTGCCGCTGTTATCTGGAAAATCCAATGACTTTGCTCAAGTTGTCCAAACAAAAGGATGGCGCCGCGGTTCTGGCACTGCTGTTGATTGAAACGGCCACAGATATCAATATATACTTTGGTATGGCTGCTAACGATGCACACGAAGGAACTGGTTTTGATTTTCAGGTGAAACTGACATTGATCAAACAAATAGCGGATTGTTTGCAACAAATGAATAAAAATGCCAAAATCAGCTTTTGTTAGAGCCAAGCAGCCTTGACTTCGCTGCTCTCTCCCGATATGATTTATATGGCGGGAAGATCCGCCAAACTCTGCTGAAGCAGGGGTAAGCGAAGTATCGGATAGGCCATGAAGGTTTATCGGTCTCACTGGGGACCGATTTCTGCATGGCTTTTTTCTATTTTTTGAGCAAGGAGGGTAATGTTTTGCGAGATCGACTTGGGAAAAACCCAAATTACTGGGTGGCGTGCTGTTTATTGATGGTGTTGCTATTTCTGTCAGTGGGATGTAGCGGAACTACAGATAAAAAAGCAAGTCCGCCGCCGGTCAAAACTGATTCCGGCCTTATGACTGTTGCCGATACGACAGGCGATTGGGGACTGCCCAACCCTTACGGTCATTATCTTCGCGGCCCCGGTTATATTCGCATGACGCTTGTTTTTGATACGCTGGTTTGGAAAAATGAAACTGGTTACGGGCCCGGTTTAGCTAAAACCTGGGAATGGCTGCCGGGCGAAAAAGCCTGGCGCATGACGCTGCAAAAGGATGCCAAGTGGCATGATGGCGTTTCGTTTACTGCCAGGGACGTAGTATTTTCCTTCGCATACTATAAAAAACACCCATACCCTTATATCGCGACACCGCAGGTGATCCGTGCGGAGGCTGTCGATGACGCAACTGTGAAAATATTTTTAACAGAACCCTACGCGCCATTTTTGGATTATATTGCTGCGTCTGTGCCAATTTTGCCGGAACATATCTGGAAAGACGTAGCCGACCCCAAAGGTTTTACTGGCCCTGCCGCCGTTGTGGGCAGCGGACCCTATCGTTTGGCCGAATATAGCAAAGAACACGGAATTTATCGATTCACCGCCGTACCGGGCCACTATTTGGGTGAAGCCAGAGTAAAAGAATTGCGGTTTGTCAAGTTGAGCTGGGACATGTCGGTAGCTGCGCTGAAGCGCGGCGAGGTAGATGCGGCGCAAGTTCCGCCGGATATGGCTGAGCCGCTGAAAAAAGACGGTTATCGACTGATTTCGCAAGAAGGCGACTGGGTGGCGATCCTACTGTTGAATCATCGACAACCACCATTAAATCAGGTTGAAGTGCGTCAGGCTCTGGCTTATTTGATTGACCGGCCGGAACTTGTGAAAACAACCCTGCGGGGGCATGGCGCAGCCGGTAGTCCTGGTTTGGCGCCGCCTGGAAGCCCGTGGACCAATCCGCAAGTAGTAGGGAAATATTCCTACGATCCAGCGCAGGCGGCGAACTTGCTTAAACAGGCAGGCTACACCAAGCAAAACGGACAATGGAGCAAAGATGGCCAACCATTAAAACTGGAACTGCTGGTTGGATCTGGCGGATTGGCAATGACCGGCGCTCCGTCCGAGAGGCAAGGTGAGTATATCAAGAACCAGCTGGCTAAAGAAGGAATCGTAATTGATTTGCGGGTCATGGATCCGAAAACTGTAGATAGCCGCCAGAATTCCTGGCAATTTCAGTTGGCGTTAACTGGCAGCGGTGGATTGGGCTGCGATCCTGAGGCATTCAGCCGTTTGTTGACGCGGGAAATATTCTTTGGCGCCCGCTGGCAAGGAGGGGCGGATTGGCAAGAGGCAGTGGCCAAGAGCCGATTGGAGATGGATCCCTCGCTTCGCCGCAACTGGGTTTACCGCGTACAGGAGCTGGCGGCGCGGGATGTGCCGTTTTTGCCGCTATACTATCCACGATCCTATTGGGCTTTTAACGACAAAGTGCGTTTGTGGTATACGTTCCAGGGAGTTGGCAACGGAGCGCCAATTCCACAAAACAAATTGATCTTTGTCCAGGGGAAATAATTAGCGTAAAATTGAAGGGGGCATATATTAGATGGCATCATTCACAATTCCCGAAGATTTAAAACCCGTCGTTGCCTTTCACGGGCACATTTGCCCAGGCCTGATCATCGGTTATCGGGCCGCGAAACTGGCGGCAAAAGAACTGGAGCTTCACCGCGACAAGGACGAGGAATTGGTGGCGGTCGTTGAGAACGATGCCTGCGGCGTGGATGCAATTCAATCGATGCTTGGCTGTTCGATCGGCAAAGGAAATTTGATTTTCCGCGATCAGGGCAAACAGGCCTTTACTATTTTTCGCCGGGATAACGGCAAAGCAGTCCGGCTCGTTTTTCAGGGGCAGGCAGGCGCCAGCTCGCCGGAAGGGATGGCGCTGCGAAAAAAAGTGATGACCGGGGCTGCGACCGCTGACGAACAAGCCCTGTTTGAAGTGCAGAAAACTGAGCGGATGCGCCAGATGCTGGCAGCGCCGGATCAAGAACTGTTTTCTGTCAAAACGCCCAACTTTGCCCTGCCGGAGCGGGCCCGGATTTTTGACTCCTATGCCTGTGAGTCTTGCGGTGAAGTTACGATGGAACCCCGGCTTCGCCTGGTCGACGGCAAAAAAGTCTGTTTGGTCTGTGCCGAGCCGTATCAACGCGGTTGGTAATTTCTAACGGGAGAAGAAGATGCGCATATCCCGACTGATGATTGATTATGTAACTGCTTTTTTTATCCTCTGCTCATTGGGGTTTGTTTTGCCGCGTCTTTTGCCGGGAGATCCGTTTCTGGCAATCTACGGCGAAGAAGCGGCCCTGTCGATGACAGCGGAGATGAAGGCGGAAATCTATCGCCGCTTTGCACTGGATCAGAGTTGGGGCGCTCAGTTTGCCGCCTATCTGGGTTCCCTGCTGCGGGCTGACCTTGGCTGGTCGTATTTTTTTAATGCGCCGGTAGTAAAGGTTATGGCAGGTTTTTTGCCCTGGACGATTCTACTGGCTGGCGCTTCGCTGCTCATCTCTTCAGTGGGAGGCTTTGTACTTGGTTTGGAAAGCGGGGCGCGTAAAGGCAGCCGCTGGGATAAAGGGTTGTTTACCAGTCTTATGCTGATTGGCGGCGTGCCGGACTTTTTTGTCGGCGCGCTGCTGTTGTTGGGATTTGCCGTGGTATGGCCGCTGTTTCCACTAGGCGGAGCCGTTACCATATATGGCGGTCAGACTGGCTGGGGCTGGGGACAAGATGTACTGCGGCATTTAGCGTTGCCGCTGGCTTCGTTGGTGTTGGCGCGCATGACTACAATGTATCTGCTTTGCCGCAACTCCGCCGCCGGCATGTTGCGGGCGCCGTTTCTCCGCACGGCCCGGGCCAAGGGTTGTGATGAAGCTGCGATTCGTTACCGGCATCTGGGCCGCAGTGTGTTGCTGCCTGCCGTTACCTCGGCGGGATTGCACTTGTCGCATTTGTTTGCCGGGATTTTGATGATCGAAGTCATATTTGGCTACCCGGGAATGGGATCGTTGTTGCATCGGGCGCTCGCTGCCCGCGATTATCCGTTGTTGCAGGGGATTTTGTTATTGGCTTCAGTCACGGTGCTTGCGGTCAATTTTCTTCTGGAATTGTTCTATCCGATTGTCGATCCGAGGGTTAAAACACTATGCATATCCAATACGGAAAAAAGCTAAAAACTGGGTCGGGCCGCTGGGGTCTGCTCTTGCTTTGCTTCTGGACAGCGGTGGCGCTGGCCGGTTCTTTTGCTACGCCATATGCGCCGGATGCCTATAGCGGCAAGGCTTTTTTGCCGCCTTCAACGGCGCACTGGCTTGGCACAAACGACGTCGGACAGGATGTGTTGTCCCAGTTAATCGCCGGGGCGAAGACTTCGCTGGGTGTTGCGGTGGGAGCGGCCCTGGTTTCCGCGCTGCTCGGCATACTGCTTGGCGCGGGCGGAACGTTGGCGGGCGGTTGGCTGGAGCGGTTGACGGTCCGCATGATGGATGTCGGATTGGTCATCCCGCCGGTTTTAGCGGCAATGTTGGCCGCTGCTTACCTGCAGCCAAGCTCGTTAATGCTGGTGGGCATTCTGGCGTTTTTCTTCTGGCCAGGCACGGCGCGTTTATTACGCTCGCAATCCCTGTTGCTCAGAGAATCAGGGCCGGTGACGGCGGCGCGAACGTTTGGCGCAGGTCGTTCGTATTTGCTGCGGCGGCATATTTTACCTGATCTGGCGCCGGTACTATCCGCTGCGATGATCCATGACGCGCGGCGGGCGGTATTTTTAGAGGCCGGGCTTGCCTTTCTCGGCATCAGCGATCCGCTGGCGCAGAGTTGGGGCAAAATGATCCAACAGGCGCTGGCGTTTACGTATCTTGATGCCTGGAGCTGGTGGCTGTTGCCGCCGGGGTTTGCCGTGTCATCATTGGTACTGGCGTTTGCACTGATCGGCGCAGGACTGGAGGAACCACATGCTGCAGATTGAAAATTACAAGGTTTCCTACGGGACAGAGGAAATTTTGCACGGGCTATCCCTCGCAATAAAACATGGAGAGACTCTGGCGGTTATCGGCGAGTCCGGCGCAGGGAAAACGACGTTGGGACTCAGCTTGCTTCGCTTGGCTGGCGATACGGTGACGGGAACCGCGTATTGGCAGGGCCGGGATCTGCTGAGTCTGACCGAGGCCGAGTTGCGGGATCTCCGGGGGCGAAAGATAGCATTGGTACATCAAAACGGCGGTGAAGTGCTACACCCGCTTTACACGGCGGTTGATCAAGTGGCTGAAGCAGTCATGGTCCACTTCCCGGTTGCAAAAGAAGCCGCCCTCGCGAAAGCGACAGCGGCATTGGCAGCTGTTGGGTTGCCTGAGGACCGGCATGGGATGCAGCCGCACCGGCTCAGCGGCGGTGAACAGCAGCGGGTACTGCTGGCAATGGCGCTGGTGAACGAACCGGAACTGTTGATTCTGGATGAACCGACTGCTGCATTGGATCCACTGGGAAAAGCACAGGTGCTGCAAATTTTGGCAACGACGCTGCAGGGGCGGACCAATTTGCTGATTACGCACGATCTGGCGACAGCGGCAAAGGTTGCGGACCACGTAGCGGTCATGTACGCCGGCAATATTCTGGAAACCGGTCCCTGCGCCGAAGTGTTCGCCGCGCCACGGCATCCCTATAGCCGAGCTTTGTTACGCGCATATCCCGACATGACTACGTTTAAAGACATTCAGTGTATTCCCGGTCATGCTGCAAGCCATGTTGCCGGCTGTGCTTTTCATCCTCGCTGCAGTCAGCGGATTGACGTCTGTGCCACTGCGGTTCCTGCCGTCACTTCGGTCGGTGTCGGCAGGACAGTGGCCTGCCACCGGAACGGCATTGTACCGATGCTGGAAGTGAGCGGGCTACAAAAGAACCTGGAAGGCAAGCCGGTTTTGCAGCAAATATCACTGACGCTTTATGAAGGCGAAACTTTGGCGCTCATCGGCGAGAGCGGCTCCGGTAAAACAACGCTGGCCAAAACCCTGATGGGGTTATGGCCAGCAGATGGCGGAACATTTATGATTGACGGTCAGGCTGGCTGGAATCGGCATCAGTTTTATGAACGGATTCAACTTGTATTTCAGAACCCCAAGGAAGCTTTTAGCCATCGACTGAATGTTGGCGAAATCGTACAGGAACCGCTCGACATCCATGCGTGTGGCTCACAAACGGAGCGGCTGGAAAAAGTGCGCAAAGTGTTGTCTGAAGTGGACCTGCCAACAACGGCGGCTTTTATGCAGCGTTATCCGCACCAACTGAGCGGTGGTGAAGCGCAGCGTGTGGCGATCGCGCGGGCGCTGATCCTTGAGCCGAAACTGCTGATAGCCGATGAAATCACGGCGGCTCTCGATGCCGGGGTGCAGGCGCGGGTGGTGCGATTGCTGATGCGGCTGCAGGATATGCGGGGGCTGGCGCTGCTGTTTATCACGCATGATATTGCCTTGGCCCGGAAAATCAGCGACAGGGCTATAGTTCTTAAAGACGGCTGTATCATCGAAACGGGGTTGTCCAGTGAAGTTTTTACGAATCCGTCGCATCCCTATACCCGACAATTAATACAGGCGGCGCCGCGATTGCGCGCAGAACGGAGTTGTATGGGCGTTACGTCTCGGCCATGATTTTGCCGGTATGCGTCAGGTCGTATCCACCCATGCCGCGCAATTCGTTATGAAAGGCAGTGGAACGAAGTACGGCGAGTAGTGCCTTGAAAATAGGCTTTTCCGCATCTTCCCGGCGGATGATCAGATCGTAACGTTCTTTTTGCAACGGGATGAAATCCAATTCTTTTACCTGCAATGCGGCTTTTTCAATTCCAAGACCAACGTCGGCTTCACCGCGGGCTATGCGGCTGGCAACGGCAAGGTGGCTCATTTCTTCATCGGTATATCCATAGACCTGGTCTCGGTCAATATTGTTTATCCGCAATTTTTCGTCAAGCAATACGCGAGCGCCGGAACCACATTCGCGATTAACAAAGTGAATCCCGGGTTTGCCCAAGTCGGTCCAGTCCTGGATGCGCTTGGGATTTCCTTTTAGTACATAAAAACCTTCAATGCGAAACACCAAATTGATGATCAGGGTACGATGGCCTGGCAGCAGCCTGCGTACATACGGCGTGTTATAACTATCACTGTCGCTGTCCCATAGATGTGCGGTTACAACGTTGGCTTTGCCGTGATAGAGCGCCAACAAGCCGTCGATGCTGCCGATGTAGTTGCGTAATAGTCGGGTATGCGGCAGTTCTTTTTGCAGATGACGCGTCAAAATATCGAGAGAAGAGTCTTGTCCGCAGACGACCAATTCATCTGAAAAATTCCGGGTCGGGAGGGGCGTCGGTTCAAGGAATTGTGGCGCCGGGCAACTGGCGCCCTTTGATTTATTGATGTACGCGTCCAAGTCGGCTGATTCAACGCGAACTTTGCGGCCGATTCGGTAAGCGGGCAAGTCGCCGCGTTTGATCATCTCATAAACGGTAAACCGGGTGATTTTAAGAATCTTGGCCAGTTCCTCCGGCGTGTAGGACGGAGTATCCGTCATGGTTGCCCCTCCATTTAACGATAATTTTTCTTTACAAAACCTCTTGCGATTATATTATAACAAATTGTATAATAACGCCATGATGGTTTTGTAGTGTTTTGTTTGGTTATGAACTGATGTGACGCTTGTTGCAATGATCCCGGACGCTGATTTAAAACTAATGATACAAAGTCGTGTCAGTTGACGTAAGTTCTGTTTGTTTACGTTTACTGACTTTTATTTTTTTCTGCGAAATATAAAAAAGGGTCGGAGGCAGGTTCAATGAAAAGAAGCAAGAGTGGCATTGCCACGGGCATACTGGCTGCCTTCATGCTGGTTGCCGGCTGCGGCGGGAGTTCGCAACCAACGGCGCCGAAAGCGATGGAAGTTTCGAAACCGATTGAACTCAATATTTCAGCGGCTGTAAGTTTGAAAGACGCTTTGGCCGAGATTCAGACAAATTACCAAAAAAAAATGCCTCATGTAAAATTGCTGTATAATCTGGGGGCGTCCGGCTCTTTGCAGAAACAAATCGAACAAGGCGCTCCGGCTGATATCTTTGTTTCTGCGGCGCCCAAACAGATGGATGAATTGGCAGAAAAAAACTTGCTCAACAAAGCAACCCGCAAAAACTTGGTGGAGAATAAACTGGTTCTCATTGTGCCGAAAAACGCAACGCTCAGTCTGAGTAAATATGAAGAGCTGCAAAAAGATGAAGTCAAACAAATCAGTATTGGTGAAACCAAAGTTGTTCCGGCTGGCCAGTATGCCGAACAAGTCCTGAAAAAAATGGCAATTTGGGACAAAGTGCAGAGCAAACTTGTCTTCGCCAAAGATGTCAGAACTGTGCTTACCTATGTTGAAACCGGCAATGTATCAGCAGGCATTGTTTATAAGACCGATGCTGTGTCAAGCACAAAGGTGAAAATCGCCGCGACAGCGCCAGACGGGACACATGCCCCGATTATTTATCCGGCGGCTGTGCTTGCCGGCAGCAAAAATGCCAAGGCGGCCGAAGAATTCCTGGCTTATATGGCAGGGCCGGAAGGCAAAACGGTGTTCGAAAAATACGGCTTTACCATGGGCAAGTAAAATAATAAGGCAGGGTTTGGCATGTTGGAATGGCAGCCGGTTTGGCTTTCGATTAAAGTAGCCTTGTCATCGCTGGTTTTTGTCGTGATTTTGGGCGTGGCTTCTGCTTATGTTATGCGCAAGTTCGAGTTTCCCGGCAAAGCGGCGGTGGAAGCGGTTTTTTCACTGCCACTGGTTATGCCGCCGGTAGTGACAGGTTTTTTACTGTTGATCCTGATTGGAAAGCAAGGGCCGGTTGGTAAATTTTTGGCGGATGTTTTTCAGGTACAAATCATTTTTACGCCCTATGCAGCGATTCTCGCCGGGACTGTTGTCGCTTTTCCCCTGATGTATCAGAGTACCAAAGCAGCATTTCAAAACATCGACAGCAAGCTGGAAGATGCGGCCCGCACGTTGGGGGCCAATGAGTGGCGCGTGTTTTGGACGGTCACTTTGCCGCTGGCCTGGCATGGACTGGTGTCGGGCATTGTTTTATCCTTCGCCCGCGCCTTGGGCGAGTTTGGTGCTACGATCATGGTGGCCGGCAATATCCCAGGCAAAACCCAAACCATACCGCTAGCCATTTATTTTGCCGCAGAGTCAAACGACATGACACAGGCGGGTCTGTATGTACTAATTATTAGCCTGCTCACTTTTTTTATGATTTTTGGCGTTAATTTGTGGGTGCGTAAGAAAAAACCGCAGGCTTCTAGCGGAGGGATGTTCTGATGCTTTCTGTTGACATCAGCTGTAGACTCCCTGATTTTTCGCTCAACCTGCAGTTCAATGTGGAACGGGATATTCTGGTTTTATTTGGCCCATCCGGTTGCGGCAAGACGACGACGCTGCGTTCAATTGCCGGGCTAATCAAACCGGATGCCGGGCGCATCGTTTTTAACGATAAAGTATTTTTTGACGCTGCTGCAAATGTTTTTGTGCCGCCTTGCGAAAGGCATATTGGCTATATGTTTCAGGACTATGCCCTGTTTCCGCATATGAATGTGCAAAAAAATATCTGGTATGGTGTCAAAAGACACGGCCAAGATACGCAGGCAATGTATGAAAAACTGCTGGGGCTGCTGAAAATCGAGCATTTGGGCAAAAGGTATGCCGGACAGCTTTCCGGTGGTGAAAAGCAAAGAGTTGCATTGGCGCGGGCATTGATGGCGCAGCCGAAACTATTGCTGCTGGACGAGCCGCTGTCGTCACTGGATCAAGAGACCCGATTGGAATTGCAGGCAGAACTGGTCGAGATGCAGAGCCTCTGGAAAATCCCTTTTGTTTTGGTGACGCATGATCCGGATGAAGCCAAAACGATGGGCGGGCAAGTGCTGTTTCTGGAGAAGGGGCGGCAAGTGGAGCGGGACGTTCCCTGGTAAACCGTTAAGCAACACAATATTGATAAAACACGGTATCGACCTGCATCACCGGGAAGTTGGGCGGCAACTCTTCCCGGGCGATCCGCACAAACCCGTTTTTATCATAGAAGCGATGGGCTGCCAGAAATTTATCTGTTGTGCCAAGGTAGACAGTTTTCACATTCTGTTTTCTGACCCAATCGAATACCTGATCGAGCAGTTTTTTGGCAACGCCGAATTCAGCACCGCGGAATGAAGCTTTGACAAACATCTTTCGCAGTGCAACCTGTTGATTGCCGATGTCGATTAACCCTATTGTTCCCACGACTTCGGCGCCATTTAACGCCACCCAAAAGTTGCCGTTGCCCTGCTGATAAAAACCCGGGATGTTGGCCAAATCGGGTTGCGCTTCGCGTGTGATCGGGATCGCATACTCTTGTTGCTGAATGGCTAAAATCATGCGGATCAAATCTTCCTGGTTGTCGTCGGCATATTCTTTTATCTCAATGATGGACATGTTTTTACCTCCTATTGCTGGGGGTATTTTTTTTTGTGCGCTTCCACTCACGGCTGATGTTATCGCGCATACGGGCCAGCAAAGAACTGACGGTCATCTTTTCTGTTTCACTGAAGCCGGCAAAGCAGTGGGCAATGTATTGATTTTCTGCTGCGATAACCACACTGTAGCTGTGCAATGCCCGTTCGGTAGGGAAAAGTCGCCAGATTCTCTGGTCTGTTTCGTCGCGTTCTTTTCTCACATATGCAGTTTTGATTAATTTTTGGATTGCTTTGGTTGTCGTTGTTTTGTCAACTCGCAGTACCTGGGAAAGTTCGATCAGGTTTATGCCTGGACATTCGCAGATACGAGTCAAAAAGATAAACTGGCCTTTTTGCAATTGTAGCTGGCGAAACTGAATGTCACTGATGGAGTGGATAGAGCGGGCTACTGCGCCGATATCCCGTAATATTTCCCAGTCAAGTTTTTCCATGCGCACCTCCCGTTGGTTGCAATTTCAACTTGTTTTCTTGCATTATATCGAAATTAAGTTGAATGGTCAACTATATTTTGACGATGTCATTTCGCGAAAAATGTTGACTGGAAAATAAAAATTCAAAAACAGCAGCAGGAATTTTCAAAATTCACAAGAATATAGTAAAAAAAGAAATATAATTTCACATATTGAAATTATATTTACATATAATGAAATAAATTAAAATTGCAATAAAAGAAAAAAGAGGTGTTTCCATGTCTGCGGATGACGCACGGAACGGATTGAACAATAGCATTACCAAGGCAGTTGCCTTGCTCAATTGTTTTACTTATGATCAGCCGCGGCTTCGGCTCAAAGAACTGAGTACGATGGCCAATGTCAATCAGGCTACTGCGTATCGGATGCTAAACACACTCAAAGAAAATAACCTGATTGAGCATCAAGACGGATATTATTCCTTGGGCCGGGGGTTTCTGAAATATGAAAGTATCGTTTTGAACTCGATGGAGATCCGGCGAATCGGCTTGCCCTATCTGGAGGAGTTATCGCACAGCCTGCGTGTCAATGTGAATTTGGCTGTTTTGGATGACAAAGAAGTGGTTTATGTCGCCAGAGCAGAAACTCCCTATTGCGCATACGGTTATTTCCATATCGGGATGCGGCGTCCGATACACTGCACAGCGCTGGGAAAAGTGTTAACGTGCAAAACTCCCGGAATTGCCAGCGAATCTTTTAAACGGGGCGTGACCCGGTATACATTAAATACCATAACCGATGAAGCGGCATTTTTGCAGGAAATCGAACAAGTCCGCCTGCAGGGATATGCTGTGGATCGCGAAGAGTGGAGCAACGGGATCAACTGTATTGCGGCTCCGTTGGTTGACGGCGCCGAAGATGTCGTGGCCGGAATCAGTATATCCGGGCCAACGAGTCTTTACCCGGCGGAGAAGATTTTGGAACATGTCCCGGTATTGATTGACTATGCAAATCGAATCTCAGCCCACATGCGATTGCGCGGCAGCGGTCGCTAAGCATTCTGTGCAGGAAGTATGTTTCGGGTTTATTTGAGGGAGGTATTTAGCTATGACAACGAGTAAAAAACAGTTCAAGCCTTGCGGGATTATTCCTGCAGTAGTGACTCCGCTAACAGCAGCAGGCAGTTTCAGTGAATCTGCAATGCGGAAATTGATCAGCTACTTGATTGACGGGGGCGTGCATGGTCTGTTTGTTACCGGGACGACTGGTGAATTTTATGGCCTCTCGCCTGAGGAGAAAAAAGAGATTTTTCAGGTTACACTGGATGAGACCAAGGGGCGGGTGCCGGTATATGCAGGAACCAACGGCATTACAACCCGCGAAAGTGTCATGTTGACACAATTAGCGGAGGAATGCGGCGTAGATGCAGTGTCGGTTTTGACGCCGATGTTCATCACACCATCGCAGGAACAATTGATCACGCATTATAAAACGATTGCCGCCAATACAGCACTGCCGGTGCTCATGTACAACAACCCGCCGAAAACCGGCGTCAATCTCGCCGCGCCTACAGTTGCCAAGCTGGCGGAAGTGCCGAATATCGTCAGTATCAAAGACTCCAGCGGTGATTTGACCTTGACGGCGGAGTACATTCGTTTGACTCGCGGCATCGAGAATTTTAATGTCCTGATGGGCCGAGATACTCTGATATATGGCGCGCTGTGCTACGGCGCCATGGGATCAATCGCGTCCTGCGCGAATGTCGCGCCCCGCTTGTGCGCTGACATCTATGACAAATACATGGCTGGGGATCTCAAAGGGGCGCTGGAAGCCCAATTCAAACTGGCGCCGCTGCGCATCGCTTTCACGATCGGCACCTTCCCGGCAGTGATCAAGGAATCACTCGCTTTACTGGGGATTGACGCCGGTCCCTGTATGGACCCGGTTGGACCGATGACTACAGAAGAACGGGAAAAAGTGCGTCAGGTTCTGATCGGCATGGATCTGCTCAAATAATAATTCTGTATCTGTATAGGAGGGAATGCAGTTATGGCGCGGTATAAAGATATTTTTGGCGGCCTGTTCTGGTTGGCGGTCGCTGTCGGTATGTATTATGCATCCTTTAGCATCCGGATATTGGCGATCGGCGGCGGTTCCACTTCTTTTGTCGGTTCCGGTTTTATGCCCCGCTTGGTCGCAATTGGCATGGTGATTCTCAGTTTGACCATTATGTGGCAGTCCTGGCAGAAACTGAAATTCGCGCAAACCGACGTCAACAGCAACGAAGCGTTGTCTTTCCGTGAAAGATATCTGCCGGTGATGGTCAGTATGGGGCTACTCATTGCCTATATCGCCTTTATGGAAATGTTGGGTTTCGTGATTATGACGGCGGTTTACCTATGTGGGCAGATGTTTATTCTGGCGACGCCGGAACATCGTAGACCGGTGCTGTTCGTGGTGATTTCTGTTGTGAGCGCGCTGGCCATCTATTATACGTTCGTCGAAGTGTTTCAGTTGATGTTGCCGGAAAACCGGCTGTTTTAGGAGGATATTATGCTGGATATGTTTGTTGTCGGGTTCGCTTCGGTTCTCACATTCAAAGTTATGGCCCTGATCGTGTTAGGCGTTGTGGTCGGGATTATTTTTGGCTCCATCCCAGGTTTGACGGCGACCATGGCGGTAGCGCTCTGCATTCCGCTGACCTTCGGCATGGATATTA
>CAYLSL010000027.1:0-21931 GCA_964386615.1 uncultured Veillonellaceae bacterium | reverse complement strand
CCCTGCTGTTTGCCCTGGTACATCGCCTCGTCGGCGCGGGCAACCAGTTGGTCGATTGTTTCGCCCGGTTCCAACGCGGCTACACCGATGCTGGCTGTAATCTGCAGCGTCTTGCATTCGTCCAGCCGAATCTGCAGCGCGGCAATGGCCAGCCGAATGCGTTCCGCCGCTTCTGTCGCTTCCGACAAGTCGGTGCCCGGCAAGGCGACCAAAAATTCCTCGCCGCCGTAGCGACCGCACAAATCGTAGGGCCGTACCGTCCGCTGCATTGCCGCCGCTGTTTCCTGCAACACCAGGTCGCCGGCCGAATGGCCATGTATGTCATTCACTCGCTTGAAGTGGTCAAGGTCCAACAAAAACAGTGAAAACGGCGTGCTGTTTCTATTGGCTCGCTGCAGTTCCTCCTCCATCCGGCGGTAAATCTCCCGCCGGTTCAGCAAGCCGGTGAGAAAGTCGCGCGTGGCCATCGAGACCAACTTGGCTTCCGCTGTCTGCAGGTCTTTGATGAACGTGCGGGCAACCAGATAGATGATTATAAGGATCAGCAGGATGATCAGGAAAGCGGAGCCGACCAAAAATATACGACTCTCACGAATCTTGCCGGCAGTCTCTGTCGCGCTGCTGGTCACGCTGATGCCGCCGCGCACCTCGCCTTCGCGGTATCCCTGCTGGGCATGGCAGGATAGACAGGTTTTTTCCGTCACCAGCGGCGCCATATAACGAAAGAACACTTCTTCATCCCGCCGTTCCAGCGTCGTGAATTCTTTGACTCCTTTTTCAAATAAGTGCAGCGCTTCTTGCTCAAACGCATCCGGCGCATTGGCTGGATTCAGTGGGTTGAGGCTGGTGATGCGAAACTGGAACAGCCCGCTTTTTTCAGCCAACTCCGAAATTTCCCGCGTGGCCAGCGCCGGGTTTTTCAAGGTGTACTGCTCGCCCTGTTCGTCGCGGATAACGACCCGTAAACCGGGTACTTCCAATAAGTAAGGGTTGGGCGTTACCCCCGGCGTCATCTTGACATAGACGCCGTTGTGCTGCGCCATCCACTGGCGCATTAGCACCACTTCCTGAAAAAAGGCCTGCCCTTGATACAGCTGCTGTTTTTCAATCAATTCAGCCTGTCGGAAATAAAATCCCCAGAACACCGAAAGCACCACCAGGCAAATCAGTAACCCGATGCCGGCGAGGTATTTTTTCACAAATCCGGCGGCAGTCATTATACAAATCATCCTTTATTATAAAATTGCCGAAAAATATTAACATAAAATTATTATTTATTATATTTCTCGTTTTGTAGCCGTTTTCCTTTTTTGCGCAAGCGGACTTTAACCATTCGCAGCATCACCGTTCGGAGACAGCGGCAGAAATATTTATAGGTATTTTGACGATAAGTGATTCTCTTATCGTTGCCATAACAGCAATTGATTATATTTATGTGCGAAAGAGTGAAATTGTAACTTTGAAAATTTTTTATTAATCAATGTGGTTTTTTTACTAAAAAACACAATTTTTTTATTGCATTACAATATTTTTTCGAGTAAAATGTGATGCATTGCTTATATACAGTCGATGTATATTCTGGAGACTTTACAGGGAAAGGGGATGCTATTTTATGTCCATTCGCAATCAAATTCTCTTGCCTATCATTCTGATGGCGGTGCTGCTGGTCGGCGCCTCACTCGGTGTTTCGATTTGGCAGTTTTCCGGCTATGTCAATAAGTCGACGATGGAGGAAGCCACCGACGGCCTGAATGGGTTATCGGCCGAAATTGATTCCCGCAAGCAGGAAGCGCTGTCCAAATCGGCGATGGCCGCCAACTATCCGGGGCTGGCTGCTGCGGTCGCCGCCAATGACACAAATACGGTGCTGGCGCTGATGACGCCGGTCGCTAAAGACGCCAAAGTTGACTTTTTAACGATATTGAACGCCAGTGGCTCAGTAGTTGCCCGGGTGCATGATCCGGCCAAACGCGGCGACAGCCTGGCCAACCAGGCGAATATCGCCGCCGCCTTAAAGGGAACTGCAGTCGCCTATGTCGAACCCGGCACTGAAATCAAGCTGTCGGCCCGCGCCGGCACGCCGATCAAAAATGCCGCCGGTGCAGTAGTCGGCGCTGTTTCACTCGGCTACAAATTGGACCAGATGGAAACCGTCGACCATGCAAAAAAACTGTTTGGTTCTGAATTCACTGTTTTTCTTGGCGATGTGCGCATCTCCAGCACCTTCATGCAGGATGGAAAGCGGATTGTTGGCACCAAGCTCGATCCGGCCATTGCCAAAATCATACTCACTGACGGCAAGGAATATCATGGTCGGGCCAACATTCTAGGCCAGCCCTACATCACCGCCTACCAGCCTTTGCTCGGTCCGGCCGGCAAACCGATCGGCGTCTTATTCGCTGGCCACAGCGTAAAGGAATCAGAAGCGATCATTTCCAACATGCAACTGATGATCGGCGGCATTGGCGTTATTCTGTTGATTCTCAGCTTGATCGCGATGTTTTTCGTCATTCGCCGGATCACCGGTCCGCTCGGCATTGCCGTAGATGATCTCGGACAACTGGCGGCAGGCAACTTTACCGCCTCCGTGCCACCCGAACTCTTGCGGCGCAAGGATGAAGTCGGCAAACTGGCCGTGGCCATAAATGGCCTGACCCAGAGCATGCGCAGCTTGCTAAAACAAATCGCCCAATCTGCCGAGCATGTTGCTTCTTCTTCACAGCAGCTTACCGCCAGCGCCCAGCAATCGGCGGAAGCAGCCAACAACGTGGCCCAGTCGATCCAGCAGGTAGCAATGGGTAGCGAAAAACAAGTCGGTGCTGTCAATGACACCTCGGCGATTGTCGAAGAAATCTCGGCAACGATGCAGGAAGTTGCTGCCACCGCTGGCGAGATGGCGACCCTTTCGACACAAACCGCCAAGGCGGCGTTGGAAGGCAAGACCTCGATAGATACGGCAGTCAACCAGATGGGTGCTGTCAGCACCGGTTCGAAACAGGCGCAGGTCGCTGCCGAGGAACTAAAAGCCAGCTCGGTCCAGATCGGCGAAATCGTCAACCTGATCTCAACAATTGCCGGCCAGACCAATTTGCTGGCTCTGAACGCCGCGATCGAAGCGGCGCGGGCTGGCGAACAGGGACGCGGCTTCGCCGTGGTCGCCGAAGAAGTGCGGAAACTGGCCGAGCAGTCGGAAGCGGCGGCCCACCAGATCAAGGAATTGGTCGACAAAAATCATGGCAGCATCGGCAATGTGGTTGGTGCGATCGACAGCGCCATTCGCGACATCAGCCAAGGTGTCGAACTGGTCAACACCGCCGGCAACAACTTCGCGGCGATCAACGGCCAGATCAACCAGGTTACTGGCCAGGTTACGATCATCGCCAAAGCAGTGAACGAATCGGCTGTCGGCAGCCAGCGGATTGTGACTTCGATCAAGGAAGTGGAAAACCTCAGCCGTGATGCGGCAGCCGAATCTGAGAACGTGTCGGCGGCCACTGAAGAACAGTCGGCTTCGATGCAAGAGATCGCCGCTTCCAGCCAGGCACTGGCCAAATTGGCCGAAGAGCTACAGTTGGCAGTCGCGAAATTCAAGATATGATCCGCGAAATCTGCGTTGTGCAAAATCAGGTTCTGGTGAATTTGCCCAGCCGGATATATACCGAAGAAGCTGCCGAACTGCGCGAGAGATTGCTTTCCCACATTGAAGGCGGTCACAAAAATTTCGTCATCAATTTTTCGCAAGTCGAGTCCATCGACTGTTCCGGTCTGGGAACGCTAGTCGCTATCCACAAGAAAGCGATGCATCATGGCGGAGGCATAACTATCAAAGGGCTGCACGGAGCGAGCAAAGACTTGTTTGAATTGACCCGGCTTGACAAAGTGTTTGATATTCAATAGTCAGATAAATGTTCCACGGGACTGGAGTCAACACGCGGAAAATGATAAACTATAATTGCGCAATGCGTTCCGAATAGGAAAAAGGAGGGATTCACCATGTTTTCCGTTTCGCTTAAACGGTCCCTGCTGGTCACTCTCTTTCTGGCATTGACAGTATTCATCCTCTCCACGCCGGTCGATGCTGCAGCCTCAGTGACGCCGTCTAAGCAACTGTACGCCGCCGGCGAGCCTATCGTCGTTTCTTTTGCAGATTTCCCCGGCTATACCAGCGACTGGATCACCATTGTGCCGGTAGGAGCACCGAACACAGCTTGGGGACACTGGCGCTACACGCAGGGCGGCAAAAGCGGCTCAATCAATTTCAACGGACAATCCTCTGGCGAATACGAGGCTCGCGGCTATTTCAACTACTCCGGCACAGGCTCATACGTTATTCAGGCACAGGCTCGTTTTAGCGTTCGTTAGCTTGTATTGACTGAAACACGAAGGCGCGAGATCCTTAACGTCCAATAGCAAGTAACCGATACATAAACAGCAGCAGGCGCCGTGTTTTTGCACGGGCCTGCTGCTGTTCTTTTGCGCCTGAAAAATTTTTTATCCCTAAATAACGAAGTTTGCCTTGGATTAGAGTCGTGGCATTCGCTGACGAAGTGACGACGTTTTCCTGGTCAAATCTGCAGCGTTCGAGTTATTCGGTGTTTTCT
Organism: uncultured Veillonellaceae bacterium; assembly: GCA_964386615.1. GTDB lineage: Bacteria > Bacillota > Negativicutes > UBA1444 > UBA1444 > UBA1444. The sequence goes on along the minus strand of CAYLSL010000027.1, from coordinate 17,330 downwards.
TAAGGGCATTTGGAGTGTGACATTGGTTTATTTCGCCGCGGGTTCCCTTTCTTCATAAGCCATGCAGGGTTTGCCGGAAGCTTGAAACACCATCAGGTAGGGCATGGTTTTTCCCTTGAACCCCATGGCCTTGCAGCCGTAGGGGAATGAGCGGTCCCATGTGACATAGAAAAATTTGCACTTCTGGCAGGAAATGCGCGGCGGCTGCTGGGTCATGGCAATGCTCCCTTTGTTGTTACTCCGTCAAGATTGAAGTCGGGAATGAATTTTTCACTGGCGCTGCCATCGTCTTGGACAAAACCGTTTTCCAGTCCCAACGACAAGGCATAGTCGATCAGGGCATCGTATTCGGTTGCGCTCAGCCGGTGATTCAGTTCCGGCAACGGCTGCGGCGAGGCCGGCGGTGTATACTGATTCATCAAACTGAACCAGGTCTCGTTGCCGAACCGATCATGAATCGCAGAAAGAACCAGCCTTGAATCTTCGGCCTGACCAGGCAGCGCCAAATGGCGGATCAATACGCCGCGACGCAGCAGCCCATCACGGTCAAACTCGGCGGGACCGACTTGCGTCCGCATCAGATCGATGGCATTCATCGCGTGGAAGAAATAGTCCGGCGCCTGAGAAAGGCTCAGTGACAATCGTTCAGAAACGTATTTCAAGTCCGGCAGATAGATATCCACCCAGCCTTGCAGTGCCTGAATGGTTTCGGCTGACTCATAGGCCGACGTATTATAGACGACCGGTAGTGAAAAACCCGACTGTCGCGCCAAATCCAGTGCGGCAATGATTTGTGGCGCGTAGGGCGTGGGTGTGACCAGATTCAGATTGTGCGCTCCGTCATTTTGCTGGGTCAAAAAGATTTCAGCCAAGCGTTCCAGGGAAACCGATACACCGTGATCTTGCTGGCTGATCCGTTGATTTTGGCAATAGCTGCAGGCAAGATTGCAACCGGCGAAAAAAACGGCGCCTGAACCCCGCGTGCCTGAAATGCAAGGCTCTTCCCATCGATGCAGTGAAGCCAGTGCAACGCGGGGGAGTAATCCGGCCCGACAGAAGCCGGTTTCTCCGGCGAGGCGGTTGACGCCGCATTGGCGCGGGCAAAGCTGGCAGGCTGAAAGCAGTTTTTCGAAATCAGTAGGGAAGTTATGGCACATGATTTTTTCCATATATGTATTATTGCACAAAAAAAGCCAGCTTTCCTGCCGGCCCTGTGCAAAATACAGGCAGGTCTTTGCCATGGCTATCAAGAATTATCATTCATTATGAAAAAGACAAATGCAGCCCGCTTACTCGACAAACTGAAAATTGCCTATGAAATCAAAGAATATCCGGTGGATGAGACCGACCTGAGCGCCGCCAATGTGGCGCAAAAAGTTGGTCTGCCGCCCGGGCAGGTGTTCAAGACTTTGGTGGCCAGAGGCGACAAAACCGGCGTCATAATGGGGATCGTGTCCGGGGAGGCGGAAATCGACCTGAAAGCTTTGGCGTCGGCTAGTGGCAATAAAAAAGTTGAAATGGTACACTTAAATGAAGTGTTGCCATTGACCGGTTATATCCGGGGTGGTGTATCCCCATTAGGCGCCAAAAAAAATTATCCGGTTTATCTGGACCGTTCTGCGTTAAAACAAACAATCATCTCGATCAGTGCAGGCTTGCGGGGGATGCAGATTTTTCTGCGGCCCGATGATCTGGTGAAAGCGACGAACGCAGGGGTTTGTGATATAGGCAGGGTTGTCGGCGAAACAGAGGAAGGAAATGAATGAAACGAATTACTAGAGCGATTTGGATTTTATTGGTGGGCGGGTTTTTGGCTGCGGCGGCGATACAATTGCCGTTTGCCGAGGCGGCAACGGTGCGGGAAGGCGACCAGGGCGACCGGGTACTGGCAGTGCAACTGCGTTTGATCGATCTAGGCTACAATGTGCCCAAGGCGACGGGGGAGTTTGATGCCCGAACCGCCCGGGCGGTAATGACGTATCAGAAGCAGGCCCGGTTGAGCCAGACCGGCGTTGTTGACGAAATCACCTGGCATTTTCTGATGGACTATGGCAAAGGCGGCAATTATGGCAAAAAGGATGTAACTCGTCTGTTGAACATCGCGATGCGGTTCGGTGGCGTGCCTTATGTCTGGGGTGGCGAGACGCCTGCCGGATTCGACTGCTCAGGGTTTGTTCAGTATGTGTTTCGTCAGATCGGCGTCAATCTGCCGCGTACTGCCGATGTACAGTATGAATTGGGACGAAAAGTGCTGCAGTCAGAACTGCAGCCGGGTGATCTGGTATTTTTTGAAACCTATGAACCCGGCGCTTCACACGATGGAATTTATGTTGGCGATGGAAAATTTATCGCCGCCAATTCCGGTACGGGTGTTGCGGTGGTTTCGTTGGGCGACCCCTATTGGAGCTCACGTTATCTGGGAGCGCGGCGATTGTTTTAATACGAATTATTACGCATTACTACAAATACAGAAAGGATGAGATTGTGAAAAAGTTTGTTTTGGGAGCCGTGCTTTTTTTGCTGGGGTTTGGCTGTTTGTTGCCGCAATCTGTAATGGCGGCGCCGGCACAGGAGTTTGCCGACCCATATGTGCCAATTTCAGTTCGCCAAGAGGATGGAACGCTGATTCATACGCAGCAGACCGGCTATATCAGTAAACATGAACTCTTGGTGCCTTTGATGGTGGTGACCGAATATTTGCAGCGCAATGTCAGTATTGAGACCACAAAGACCGGTTTGACGGTTACCGTGTCAAGGCCTGCCTTTGAGATGGAAACAACGCAATTGACTCAATATGTGCAAGATGGAGTTGACTTTCAGCTCAACGCCACTTCGATCATGGGGGCTTCGCTGGTAAATCTGCGCGGGCTGGAAAAATTGTTGAATATTTCTATTGAAAAAGCGCAAGCCGGAGAGGCTCTAATTGTGCGCAAACTGCCGTTTGATGCGGCGAAACTTCCTGCCGACAAAAAACTGCAGGCTGTTCGACCTCCGTTTAAGCCAAAAGGAAAAATCAGCCTGGTATGGGATCACGTGCTGGGCGAGCAGGCCGACTTGGCCCGCGAGGAAAAAATCCCCGGCCTGACGGTGATTTCGCCGACCTGGTTTGCTGTGACTGACGGACGGGGAACCGTTTCAAACAAAGCGGAGTGGAAATATGTCCAGGATGCCCATGACAAGGGGTATAAGGTCTGGCCGCTGATTTCCAACAGTTTTGATCCGGATATGACCAAGGTGTTTCTGGCGGACGAATCGGCCCAGGACCGGGCGATTCGCCAGCTGCTGCTGTTTACGGCCCTATATGATCTGGATGGAATCAATATCGACTTTGAAAATGTCTATGATGACGACAAAGACCGCCTGACCGCTTTTGTGGCCCGCCTGACCGAAAAACTGAAACAACAGGGCATGGTCATTTCGATTGATGCGACGGTTCCTTCGGGAGTGCCGATGTGGTCCAACTGCTATGACCGGGCGGCTCTAGGCAAAATCGTCGATTATTTTATGGTGATGACTTACGATGAACACTGGCGAACCAGTCCTGTAGCCGGCTCTGTCGCTTCGCTCGGCTGGGTGGAACGCGGCATTCAGAGCACGTTACAATATGTGCCGAAAGAAAAATTGTTGATGGGAGTGCCGTTTTATACCCGGGAGTGGCGAGAGACCGACCTGGGTTATGGGCAAGTACGGGTTCGCGCTTCGACAATGTGGATGACGGATGTGGAAAACCGGATTGCCCAGCATGGCCTTACGCCGCGTTGGCTGGATAGCGCAGGGCAACATTATATCGAATACGCCGATGCGAATTATCGCTACAAAGTGTGGATTGAAGATGCAAAATCATTGGCGTTGAAAGCCGAGCTGGTGAACAAATATGAATTGGCCGGCGTGGCTGCATGGCGAAAAGGTTTTGAGAAAGAGGGAATCTGGAGCACAATTCAGCTGGCGCTCGGTAACGCGCCCGAACCGGTAAAACCGGATCCGTTCGCCGCGGAGTTGGCAAATTGGTCTTTGAAATCTTTGATGCAAAAATCGAAAGGGCTAGATAAGAAAGGGGCATCCGAGTGAAAATCCTGATCGGGATTCTGTCGTTGTGGTTTTTCCTGCTTGGGCCTGCAACGACTCAGGCGGCTTCGATCGGCTACGTGCCGATGGATGACCGACCGGTGAATTTGGAATACGTGCTGGATAGTGTGAGGGCAGCCGGTTTGAAAATAGCGGCGCCAGAGCAGGATGACATCGCCGGACGCGACCGGCAGGGTAACGTGGTTAAGCTCTGGCAATGGGTGTCGGAACAGGCGCCGACGGCCGACGCACTGGTATTGTCCAGTGACTCGCTGATTTATGGCGGATTGGTTCCTTCGCGGACCCATGCTTTTAGTGAAAGTCAGCTGGCGGAAAGGCTGGAATTCTTCCGTGAACTGAAACGCAAAGCGCCGGCACTGCGCGTCTATGTTTTTGGCACGATCATGCGGACGCCCAAAATGAGCGCCGGCGCGACGGAACCGTTGTATTACGAAAGTTTTGGCCCGCAGATATTTCGAATTACTGCACTGGAAGACAAGGCGGAACAGCTGGGGCTGAGCGCGACTGAGAAGCGGGAACTGCAGCACTTGCTGGTCAGTGTGCCGGCAGAGCATCTGACCGACTGGCGCAACCGGCGGGCCAAAAATTTCAAGGTCAACCTTCAACTGCAGCAGTTTGTTCGCGAAGGGGTCATCGATTATCTGCTGCTCGGACGCGATGACTCGTCGCCGCTGTCGGCATCACACCAGGAAGGGTTGCGATTAAGTGCCGCCGGGACTGACATTGCCCCCGACGGTTTTCTGTCGATCCCCGGCGCCGATAACCTGGGCATGAGTATGGTCGTCAGGGCGGCGAATGCAACGACGTTCCGCATGCCGTTTGTAAAAGTCTTTTATGCGCCGGGTGTTGGCGGCGCGACGGTTGCCTCCTACGAGGACCGCCCCCTGGGCGAGACGATTCCTCAACATATCCAAGTGTCCGGCGGCCTGAAACTGGACTGGACGGAAAAGCCCGATCTGATTTTGGCAGTTAATACGCCGGAATCAGGGGTAACCCATGAAGCAAACGGACCAGAAAACGTCTCTACTGCCAGTCTGGCAACCAAACTGTTTGTTCAGGCGGTCAAAACCGAACTGGATGCGGCCCGGCCTGTTGCCCTGGCTGATGTGGCGTTTGGCAACGGCGCCGATAATGCGTTGATGCAAGAGCTATGGCGGCAGGGGCTATTACCTCGTCTAGCCGCTTATTCTGGCTGGAACACAGCTGGAAATACTCTGGGATATGCCGTAGGGCAGGGGATGCTGGCATTACGGACTGCAGATGACAAACGCAAAAAACTGCTGGCTGTCCGTTATCTTGATGATTGGGCTTATCAGGCCAATATTCGCAGCGAACTGGTCGACAAAATCGTTTATCCGGCAGGCAATGACGGTCAGCGACTCAACCAACTCACACCGCAACTGACTCGCGTGGCAGGCGACCAGATTCACCGGTTTGCCGACAAGTATCTGTGGCCGATTTCAGCGGAATCAATCACTGTGCAATTTCCCTGGAACCGGATGTTTGAGCTGGGGGTTCAGGTGCGGTAGTCAGGAGGAAACATGATGAAATATTTCCCGGGAAATAGACTGCTGATCAGCATGCTGCTGATTTGTTTATTTAGTATAGGTATGGCTGCGGCTTCACCGGAACAGGATATGGGGTTGGTGGAGGTTCAGTTGTTGGACCCTTCGATCACCAAGGACATGCGTTATGCGACGACAGATAATTTTACCGGCCAGATTTTGTACCCTTCGGATCGCTGCGTGTTGCGCCAACCGGTTGCCTACCGTTTAATTCAGGCGCAGCGGCAGCTAAGGGCCCAGGGGCTCGGACTGAAGGTGTTCGACTGTTATCGCCCGCTGTCGGTGCAACGGAAAATGTGGGCCGTGTATCCTGATGCAAATTATGTGGCTAACCCGGCAACCGGTGGATCACGGCACAACCGGGGGGCATCCGTGGATGTTGGTCTGGTTGATGCCTCAGGTCGGGAGCTATTGATGCCGTCTGCGTTTGACGAGTTTTCCGAGCGTTCTCATCTTGATTTTATGGCAGCGACGCCGGAGGCGTTACGCAACCGGCAAACTCTGCAGGCGGTGATGCGACAGGTGGGCTTTTCATCAGTGACGACGGAGTGGTGGCATTTTGATGCGCCAGAATGGCGCGATTATGAAGTGTCCAACATGGACCCCCGCTTCACGATAAGCGGTTCGGCACAGGTTTTGGTTGTTGCCCAGCCGCGCCCCGGTTCGGTCGAGACGGTGCTGTGGGCTTTGCAGCAGATGCCGCAAGGCTGGCGGACTATATTGGGCCCGATTGCGGTCAATGTTGGCCGGGCGGGGATAGCTGAATTTGACAAAAAACGCGAAGGCGATGGCATGACACCGCGCGGTGTTTTCCCGCTGAAATTGGTATTTGGCTACGCAGCGTCAGTGGATAGCAGGATGCCTTATCGGCAGGCAACGGCTGAGGATGCCTGGATCGATGAACCGTCGTCGCCGCGATACAACCAATGGGTAAAGGGGATTCCGACCAAGGAGTCGCACGAAAAAATGCGGCGCGATGACCATCTGTATCGGCTCGGTGTGGTAGTTGGCTATAATACTGACCCCGTCGTTGCCGGCAGGGGCAGCGCGATTTTTTTGCATATCTGGAAAGGGCCGGGGCAACCTACCGCCGGCTGTGTCGCCATGGCGGAAGACGATCTTGAACGGATCGTAGCCTGGCTGGATCCGGCCCAAAAGCCGCAAATCATTCTTGGTTATCAGGGAGAATAAACAGATGGAAATGAAATGGTTCGTAATCACGACCAGTCTGTTTGCATTAGTGATGTTTTCGCTGCTGCCGGCTGGGCACGCTGCTCCGGTTGGTGATGGACGATTGCCTGGTGTAACGGATGCAATGTTAAAAGCCGATTTTTGGGCGTCCAAACTACCGACAGCGCGCCAGTTGATTCTTGATCCAGCTGGAATTGCTGCATTTAACCGGGCGATTTTTGCGGCGATGCCGCAGACGGTTGTTGATCTTGACGTCTTCCCTGATACGGTGGGGCGGGCCAGTCTGCGACAATGGCTGGCAGTCGACCGACTGCCGCGCGGACAGGAGCGCTACTCGGCCGGTAAGTTGCTTGGCAGTGCTTTTTATGACCGGTTGGAACAAAACCTGAATCTGCAGTCCATCCGCGAGACCAACTCGGTTTCATGGGGATTCGCGGTGCGCCGCAGCGATCTGCGAACTTTTCCGACCGATGAGGCCGCCAGCGAAGACGATGAATCCGATGATTTCGACCTGTTTCAGGAAACGGCGGTCAATATTGCCGAGCCGCTGGCGGTGTTGCACCACAGTGCTGATGGAAAGTGGCTCTATGTCCAGCTGGTTAATTATCGCGGCTGGCTGAAGGCGGAGGATGTGGCGCTTGCGCCATCCCGGCAGGAATGGCAACTGCGTCGCGCCAGAAACTTTGTGGTGATTACCGGCAGCAAAGTGGCGCCGCGGGATGCGGTGATGGGAAAACCGGTTGCAGACTGGCGGGCCGGTATGGGGGCAAAGCTGCCCTTTGTCGGCATGGAAAAGGACGGCTACCAGGTTGAAGTTCCCCGGCGAAGTGATAATGGCGCTGTAGTCTGGCAAAAAGCCTGGATTCATGGTAAAGCCGATGTATCTGTCGGTTATCTGCCTTACACCCGTGCAAATATTCTCCGACAAGCTTTCAAAATGCTGGGCGAGAATTATGGCTGGGGCGGTTTGGATGAAGGCAGGGACTGTTCCTCCTTTATCATGGACATTTATAATGTGTTCGGCATTCTGGCGCCGCGTAATGCCGACCAGCAGGAAGCGGTCCCCGGCCGGCGGATCCAGTTAAGAGGGATCTCCGATGTAGCGACCCGTTATGCGTTGCTGGACCGGGCCGACCCCGGCGCCACCCTGCATATGCGAAACCATGTGATGATGTATCTGGGGGCTCATGGCGGCAAGCACTATGCGATTCATAGTCTCGGCAGCTATGGCGACGCTTCACGCCCGCGGGCCGACGGCAGTCTGCCGCGGATCGGCGTCATGCAGATCGTGGTAGGGGATCTCGATCTGCCGCTGCGCAGCGGACGACGCTTTATTGACGTGCTGACGTCGGTCAATGTCTGGCAGCCACAGTGAAGGATTGACTTCGTTCGTGTTCGGTACTGTTACTAAATAAGCGGGAGGTTGCGACAATGAAAAAGATTGCCCGGGTTCTGTTGGTTGCGTTGTTTGTGAGTCTGGTCTTCGTGCCGCAGGCTGATGCAGCATTTGTCTGGTCGGTATCAGAATGGGAGATTCCTTTTATTGGCACAATGAAAGCTCCAGAGGGATTTTCCGCAGTCGAAGTAAAAGAGTTCCGCAATTTAATCGATCAGGAGAAAAAGAAGCTGACCGATCCCAAAAAGCCGGTAACGACGAAACCGAACCTGCCGGCAAAACCGGAGCTGGTTCCGGCCGGGACACCGACATTGCTGAAAGACGCATTGCCAACCGACGAAGCTGCGGCAACCCGCCGGTTTGCTCAAGCTGACATGGCCTTTTATCACTTGACCATGGATGATGGCGAAGCAATTCACATGGCTTGGTTGTTGGCTGCCCGCGACGGAGAAAAATTGCCGCCGAACATTGATTTTTTCACCAAAGATCTGGATGCGGCGCAAACAGAAAAACTGGCTGAATTGAAGGCCTGGGTCGATGCCAATATCGAAAAAGCCCAATATACCGACCCGAAAAATAAGGTCAGCATAAAACTGCTGGAGATGCTGGCGCTGCAACCGCTACCGATGCAAAACGGCAATAAAGCATGGACTGCCGGCGCCCGTGTGATGGTAACGGTGGAGGGCTTACCGTTTGCATTTTTTGGTCGCGTTTATGTACTTAGTGTGGACAATCAACTCACGGTTGCCGTCCTGGGCGGTTTGGACGGAGAACGCCCATTTTGGGACCCGGTGATTCGTGACATGTTGTTATCCGTGCAAGCAAAACCGGCGATGAAATAAAATTCCCTGATTTTTTTGGTTTGTGGCAGGTTTTTTGACGAGAAAGTCGAATCAATCAAAATATGGCGGAAAAAACAGACAAATCGAAATAAACGAGACAATATGGTGAAATTTGTCTGACGCGTATTACGGACGGTTCCGCAACCAAAATGAGTACAGGGGGAAAAACGAATGGACAAAGCGGAAAACCAGGGAAAAATGGTATACCTTTTTGAAGAAGGCCGGGCCAACATGAAATCGTTGCTGGGCGGAAAAGGATCGGGACTGGCGGAGATGACCCGCATTGGTTTGCCGGTGCCGCCAGGCATGACGATTACTACAGAAGTTTGTCGCCAATATTACAAAGTCGGCAATCAATTTCCAGCCGGCTTGGCTGATCAGATTAAAGCAGGATTGGCAGCGATTGAGCAAAAAACTGATAAAAAATTCGGTGATGCGACCAATCCTTTGTTGCTTTCCGTTCGCTCCGGTGCGATTTTTTCGATGCCGGGCATGATGGATACGATTCTGAATCTGGGTCTGAACGATGTCACGGTAGAAGGAATGGCAACCGCCACTGCCAACCGCCGATTCGCTTTTGACGCCTATCGCCGTTTTATTCAGATGTTTGGCGACGTAGTACTTGAGATTCACAAACATGATTTTGAAGAACTGCTGACAAAATGCAAAGAAAAACAGGGTGTGAAATTTGACCAGGAGCTTTCGGCCGAGTCGCTGGCTGCGCTGGTAGCTGACTATAAGAAACTGGTGATTGACCGTTCAGGCCGCCCTTTCCCGCAAGAACCGATGGAACAGTTATTTATGTCTGTGGAAGCGGTATTCCGTTCCTGGAACAATGAGCGGGCGATTGTATATCGTAATTTGAACCGTATTTCGCATGATTTGGGAACCGCAGTCAATGTGCAGGCGATGGTATTTGGCAACATGGGTGACGATTGCGGCACTGGCGTGGCATTTACGCGCAATCCGTCGACCGGTGAGAAAGTTTTGTATGGCGAATTTCTCACCAATGCCCAGGGGGAGGATGTGGTGGCGGGAATCCGAACACCGCGCCCGATTTCGGAACTCAAAGACCAAATGCCGGAAATGTACAAGCAGTTTGTCAAAGCAGCCGATACGCTGGAACATCACTATAAAGACATGCAGGATATCGAATTTACGATCGAACGCGGTCGCCTCTATATGCTGCAGACCCGTAACGGCAAACGGACCGGTCAGGCTGCAGTACAGGTTGCCTACGATTTGGTGCAGGAAAACATCCTGACGCCAGCCGAAGCAATCATGAAGGTCGAACCGGCTCATATCGAACAGTTGATGCACCGCCGGATTGATCCGTCGGCAAAACTGGATGTCATCGCCAAAGGCTTGCCTGCTTCGCCGGGCGCGGCTTCCGGCGCGGTGGTGTTTGATGCGAATACGGCAGCGAAAAAAGCGGCTGAAGGCGTAAAAACACTGCTGGTGCGGATGGAAACGACGCCGGAGGATATCCACGGCATGGTGGCGGCCCAGGGGATTCTGACCAGCCGGGGCGGCATGACCAGCCACGCCGCAGTTGTGGCCCGCGGTATGGGTAAACCCTGTGTGTGCGGCTGCGATGCGCTGCGGATCGATTATGAAAAACAAACGGCAACTGTTGCCGGACATGTGATCAACGCCGGCGATATCCTGTCGATTGACGGCACGACCGGTCGGGTTATTCTGGGTGCTGTTCCGGTGATTGATGCCCTGTTCTCCAAAGAATACGACCAAATTCTCAAATGGGCTGACAGTCTGTCACGGATGAAAGTGCGCGCTAATGCCGATACACCGGAAGATGCAACCAGAGCACGCAATTTTGGCGCTCAGGGAATTGGTCTGACCCGTACTGAGCATATGTTTATGGGCGCTGACCGGCTGCCCCATGTTCAGCGGATGATTTTGGCCGAAACGCCGGCCGAGCGTCAAGAACCGCTGTCGCATATCCAAAAGATGCAGGAAGATGATTTCTATGGCATTCTCAAGGCGATGCACGGGTTCCCGGTTACCATCCGTCTGCTTGACCCGCCGCTGCACGAGTTCCTGCCCAATTATGAGTCCGTGTTGGTTGAAGTGGTGGAACTGCGGATCACCGGCAAAGACCCGCAACGCTTGGCCGAGCAGGAAGTGCTGCTGGCGAAGATCCGGGAAATGCACGAGTTCAATCCGATGCTCGGCCATCGTGGCTGCCGCTTGGGGATTACCCATCCTGATGTATATGACATGCAGGTCCGGGCGATTCTCAATGCCAGCGTCCGCTTGACTCGCGAGGGTTTCAAAGTGTTGCCGGAAATCGAAATCCCCCTGACGATCGATTTCCATGAAATGGATTTCTTTAAAACCAGAATTGATGCTATGGCTAAAGAGCTTATGATCAAAGAAAACGTCCACTTTGAATACTCGGTCGGTTCAATGATCGAAATGCCGCGGGCAGCTCTGTTGGCCGGCGAACTGGCTGAAATCTCCGACTTCTTCAGTTTTGGCACCAATGATCTGACGCAGACCACCTTCGGATTCAGCCGTGATGATGCCGAAGGCAAGTTTATGGATGCCTATCTGGAGACCCGCATCCTCAAAGATAATCCGTTCATCATTTTGGATCGCCGTGGCGTTGGACAACTGATGCGGATGACAGTGGAAGCCGGTAGAACTGCCAAACCGGATCTGTTGATCGGCATTTGCGGTGAACATGGCGGAGAACCGCATTCGATCGAGTTCTGCCATCAAATCGGCCTGGATTTTGTCAGCTGCTCGCCGTTTAGGGTACCGGTAGCCCGTCTGGCTGCCGCCCAGGCCAATGTTGCCGGTGCAGAGGCTGCTACCAGCAGCAAGTAGCTTACGGCTGCGTTCCTGTGGTACAATGATACCCATGAACGTACAGATGCTAATTTTCTTTGCCGTATTCTTCGTTGTATATTCATTGGCGAATCTTTATGTTGGTCTCCGGGGTTGGCAGGCTTTTCATTCCTTGCCTGCCTTTCCCGGTGGCCATTTTTATTCCGCTATCTTGTCATTGGTTGCTTTTGCCTATATTCTGGAGCGGATTGTCAACGGCTATCTGCCGGGACCGCTGAATACACTGCTGGCTGTCGGCGGTGGCGTCTGGATGGCGGCGTTGTATTACCTGACGCTATTTTGTCTCCTGATTGACCTGATTCGAATGCTAGACCGGTTTTGCCGATTCATCCCCGCCAGTTGGCGGATTTCTCCGGCCAAAGCCGGCGGCATCACTGTCGCTGCCGTTACGCTGATTCTGGCCTATGGCGCCTGGAACGCAACGCACACGGTTTGGCGTTCGTATGAGATTTCACTGGATAAATCTGCAGGAGATTTATCGGAACTGCGTATTGTGATGGCCTCGGATATTCATTTGGGAAAAATCGTCGATAACCGCAGGCTGCAGTATCTAGTCGACCAGATCAATGCCCGAAAACCGGATCTGGTGCTTTTGGCCGGCGATGTGATTGATGAAGACATCGGTCATTTTATCGACCAGGACATGGCCGCCACTTTTCGTCAGTTGCAATCCCGGTTTGGCGTGTTTGCGGTTCTTGGCAACCACGAATATATCGGCCGGGAGACCGAAGCGGCCATCGAACTGATGCGCAGCGGAGGGATTACGGTGTTGCGCGACTCTTATTTCTCGGTGGATGACCGGTTTGTCATCGCCGGGCGGGATGACTGGGACCGTGAGCGATTCATGGGGAGTCCGCGCAAACCGCTTGAACAGTGGCTGCGGGGAATAGACCCGACAAAACCTTTATTCCTGATGGACCACCAGCCGCGCGAATTAACGGCGGCATTGGCGGCGGGCGTTGACCTGACGGTCTCCGGTCATACACACCGTGGTCAGCTTTTCCCCAATCATTGGCTGACACAACGGCTTTATGAAATCGACTGGGGCTATCTGCAAAAAGGCACTCTGCATGCGGTCGTATCGTCGGGGTTCGGTACCTGGGGACCGCCGATCCGCACCAATGCCAACTCGGAAATCGTCGAAATCATAGTACGTTTTCGCACGAGCAAAAAATAAGACTAATGGGAAGTGGACTAACACGTGAACGGTTTACAGTTTCAACAGATAAAATTAAGTGATCGACCGCTATTTGATGAGTCGTACCGCAGTTGCCGCCATGAAGGTTCGGAAAGCAGTTTTACCAACCTGTTCATCTGGCGGAAACCGCTGGATATCGTCTGGGCCAGGATTGAAAAGGCAATCTGCGTAGTAGTGCTGCAGGATGGGCCCGTATATGCATTGCATCCCTGCGCTCCCGAGCGGGAAGACTCGGTGCAGGCTGCCCGCCTGTTGGCGGAGTGGTTTCGGCAGCAAGGACATCCGTTGCTAATCAAAGGGCTGGAGTTGGGATTGGCCGAAATGCTGGCCGAGGAATTTCCGGCCTGGAAAATTGAACATGATCGTCCGGAAGACGACTATATATACAGCGTCAAGGAACTGATCGAACTTAAGGGCCGCAAATTTGAAGCCAAGCGGCATCATATCAAAACTTTTCTGAAGCAGAACTATAATTATGAATATGAGCCGATGAACGGACAGAACGCCCTGGAATGCATCCCGATGGCTCAACAATGGCTTAAATCGCAACAGTGCGAGGATCGGATCATGCAGGCCGAACTGTTTGCCGTCGAACAGGCCTTGTCGCAGTTTGACGCTTTGAGTCTAAGCGGCGGCATCATCCGGATTGACGGCAACGTTAAATCATTCACCGTGGGAGAGGCTTTGTGCGAAGATACGGCAGTGATTCATATTGAAAAAGCCGATCCGACGATTCCGGGTTTGTATCAGATGATCAACCGGGAATATCTGTCGCATGCCTGGCCGCACATGAGTTTTGTCAACCGGGAGGAAGATATGGGAATTGCTGGTCTGCGGGCCGCCAAACAGTCATATCGCCCGGTGCGGATGGTCGAAAAATATCGGGCCAGTACAGAATAAGGAGAACGAGATGGAATACCGGTTATGCCGGGATGAGGAATTTCCGGCGATACGGCAACTGTGGGTCCAATGTTTTGGCGATGAAGAACCCTGGACCAGCTGGTATTTTTCCCATCATTATAAAGCTGAGCACACCTGGGTCGGTTTGAAAGCGGGCAAGGTCGTGGCGCAGGCTCATTTGCTGCCGCACCGGCAGTTTTTGCGCGGTGCCTGGCGGGATACGGTTTATTTTGTCGGCGTATGTGTAGATGAAACTTTGCGCGGTAGCGGAATCGGTCGCGAGATCATGGCGACAGCGCTGGCCGAGTTGCGGCGGACCGGAGTCAATATCAGCATCCTGCAACCCCGCTGGCCTGAATTCTATCGCCCATTGGGCTGGGACTTCTGTTACTCGCGACGCTTTTATCATCTGCCGCTGGCGGTGGCGGAGGTTTTGCTGGAGCCGGCATCCGATCCGAATTTGACCTGGATGGTGGATAGCAGCGATACCAAAGTGTTGTCTGCGTTATATGAAAAATTTGTCCAACATCGCCATGCTTATGTTTGCCGTCAACCGGACGACTGGAGACGGCTTATGGCCGACCACCGTGGTGAAGGCGGCAAAGCAGGCTTGCTGCTGACAAGGGATGACCCCGTTGGTTATGCTCTATATAAGATTGACGGAGATCTGCTGCGTGTCCGCGAACTAATCTGGAATGCCCCTTTTGGTATTGATTCGTTGTGGAAATGTTTGCTGCGGCAGGCCGAAAGCAGTGACGCAAAACGCCTGGAATGGGAAGACCCCTCAGAAGATCAGTCCAGCAGACTTTTTGCCGCATCACATAGCGAACCATTCCTGATGGGGAGACTGACCGATTGTCAGGCCGTGTTGTCGACGATGGCTTATCCGCAAGGCCTGGAGGCCGATTTGTCAGTGGAAGTACACGATCCGCTGGCTCCTTGGAATGAGGGGCGTTTTCGCTGGCAGATCAGACAGGGGAAAGCCAGCTGGGCGGCAGATTCTGCTGTTGTTGAGCCTGACATGATTCTCAGCGTGGCTTTGCTTAGTCAGCTGTATTTTGGCCAGCGTCCGGCAGGAGAGTTGGTGGCCGCCGCTGGACTTCGACTGGGTGAGCGTGAGCGGGACTTGTTGACGGCGGTTTTTCCGGCTGGGCGAAATTTTATCAGCGAATATTTTTGAAACTTGGGTTTAGCCTGTAGTAAGGAAAGGGCGTAAACAATGGCAGAATTGCTGCTGAAAGTCACAGATCTGGCAAAATATTTCGGCGAACGGGTACTCTATTCGGGTATCAGTTTTGAAATCAGACGCGGTGAAAAGGTTGGTTTTGTCGGTCCAAACGGAGCGGGGAAAACGACGTTGTTGCGTTGCCTGCTCGATGAGGAACGTTCCGATGGCGGGCAGGTCAACTGGTTCAGATCCTGTGCGGTTGGCTATGTGCGGCAGGAAGCCGATTTTGGCGGAAGAACCGTACTGGAAGAGTTGAAACAGGCATACCAGGATGTTCTTGCCTGGGAAGCTCATATGCGCCAGATAGAAGCGGAATTGGCGGCGCTGGGGGACAACGCGCCGACAGCTTTGCTGACGGAGTATGCGGAAGTGATGGCGCGGTTCGAGCACGCGGATGGGTATTCGATGGATAACCGGATTCGGCAGATCTCACTCGGTCTGGGTTTTTCCGAGCAAGATCTGGCCCGCAGCGCAGCCGAGTTTTCCGGCGGTCAGAAAACCCGGATCGCATTGGCGCGCGAACTGGTGCGTCAACCGGATTTCCTCTGTCTGGATGAACCGACGAATCACCTCGATCTGGAGCGTTCTGAGTGGCTGGAAGCCTATTTGCGGGATTATCCCGGCGCCGTGCTGGTCGTTTCGCATGACCGCTATTTCTTGGATGCGGTGACAAGCCGCACACTGGAACTGTCCAATGGTTCGCTGACCGAGTATGCGGCCGGTTATTCAGGTTATGTTGAACAAAAGGCGATGCGACTGGCGGCAGCACAAGCGGCATACGAGCAACAACAGGAAAAAATCGCTGAAACGGAAGAATATATTCGCCGCTATAAAGCGGGGATCAAGTCAAAACAGGCACGCGGCCGGCAATCCCAGCTGAATCGGCTGGAAAGACTGGAGCGCCCGGAAACTAGAGAGACAATGCAGTTTTTCTTTCCTGACTGTGATGAAGTTCCCGAGCGGATGAGTGAGTTTGTCGAAGTAGCAGCAGGCTATGGCGGCGGACCGGTGTTCGAAAACATTTCATTTTTACTGCGTGGCGGCGAAAAGGTGGCATTGATGGGGCCGAACGGCGCCGGCAAAACAACGCTGCTGCGGCTGTTGCTGGACGAAATGCAGCCATTGAAAGGACGCGTACGCAACAGTCCGCGGGCTCGCATTGGCTACTATTCGCAGGAATTTGAAGAATTTAACGATGCGGTGCGCGTGCTGGACGAAATCGTTTACCGCTGTGGACTGACCGAAGACCGAGCCCGAAAAGTACTGGGAAGATTCTTGTTTCGCGGAGATGATGTGTTTAAGCAGGTCGGCGATTTGTCAGGCGGCGAAAAGGCTCGGCTGGCCCTGTTGAAAATTTTGTTGTCCGGCGCCAATTTTCTGGTGATGGACGAACCGACCAACCATCTCGATATTCCGGCGCGGGAAGCAGTGGAAGAGGCGCTGGACGGTTTTCCCGGCTCATTGCTGCTGGTTTCACATGACCGTTACCTGATTGACCGGATTGCCGACCGCCTACTGGCATTTGAAAATGGGAAACTGGTCTCATATCCGGGAAATTACAGCGAATACAAGGCGTCGCAGGCAGCTTTGCAGTCGGCGTTGGCGGAGACATCCCGCACTGTCGTGACAGAAACGCGATCAAAGCCGGCGAAGGGTGAAAGAGCGGAAAAGAAAAACCAGTCGCCGCTGAAAAGGCGCCAGGAATGTCAACGTCAACTGACCCGACTGGAGAAAGAAATCAGCGAACGGGAAATCATGCTGGGCGAGCTGGAACAGCGAATCAATGATCCGGCGTCCCATGCCGACCCGGTCGAGAGCCGCAAACTGGGCGAAGAACATGAGCAGATGAAATCGGCTCTCGACAAGGTATATCAGGATTGGGAGGCGGTCGGCCTCGAACTGGCTGAACTCGAGCAGGCGGAAAGCGGCAACTGAACGGGAGGGGTGGACAATGAAGCTGGCAATCCCGCAATGTACGGTTGTATTTCATCAGGTCGGGGCTGAACTCGTTGTTATGGTTGCTGGCGGGCGTGCTCCAGACGTAAAGTGGCTG
>CAYLSL010000026.1:3454-23897 GCA_964386615.1 uncultured Veillonellaceae bacterium | reverse complement strand
ACACATTAAAAGCAAATCAGGACAAGACCATCATCGTGATGCATCATCACAATATTGCTAATTGGGCTGAGGGTGACAAAACCAACCATAATTCTTGGGGTTGGTTTAAAATGGACAATGGGGATGCGGTTCAGGCGCTCTATAAACGCTATGGGGTCAAAGCAGTATTTACGGGACATCATCACATATCGACACGTTATCAGGACATTGGCGGCGTATTCCACTTTGTACATCCTTCATTGGTTACCTATCCAATGCGGTATACTGTTTATGAAATGACGACCAAAGGGCTGACATACGAAGTGAAGGATGTACCTGTATCAGCAGAATTGCTCGCTTCTGCCAAGAGCTATTTTATGGCGAACAAGTGGTGGCGCGATGCCGATCACACCGACACTCCGGAAGGCAATAGAAAATATCTGGAATTCTATGAAAGTCCCAAGACCATGAAAGGGAGCGTAACTTTCAAATAAAAAGTCTGAAGCGCTAAGGGGGGGCGGTTGTGCGACAAACTGGTTCCCCCTGTTTTGTTGCATAGCAGCAATTGAAACGCAAAAAAACTGTCTCAGTTGTTGAAAATGCGCAGGATAAAATGACGGCATAGCGAAATCAAACAATATGGGTCAAATCAGCTAGGGCTGGAAAGCTGAGTTTTCTTCGAAGCACTCGTTGCGTCGCTTGTAACGGACAACCGACGGTTCAGTATGCTGAACCGGGGTTGTTTTTGTTGTTGATAGTGGTTTAATGTTCATCAGCAGGTTTTTTTAAACAGGTGGGGGAGGTTGTATTATGAACCGTCGAGCGTCTGTAGCAATCATCTTGGTAATGTGGTTTTGTTTGCTTGGGAGCGGACCGGCGTTGGCCGAGCCGGCTACCGATTATGCGAAATCGGAGCATTGGTTGTCGTTGCCAGTGGCGCCTGCGAAGGCTGTAGATGTTTTTTACCTCTATCCGACGGTATATCAAAAAAAGACTCCAGCGGACGCCAATATCTGTAATGTCGATAATCCAGACATGGTGCAACGTTCTCAACAGGCTTTTGCCTATCAAGCCTCGGCTTTTTCGCCAACCGCCAATTTGTATGCACCCTATTATCGCCAGGCTGATGCAGCCTACACGCTGACCTTGCCGCTTGCGGAACAGCGCCAAGTAGTCGGCGGCATACCCGCGACAGATGCCCTTGCGGCTTTTGATTACTATATCAAAAATCACAACCAAGGACGGCCGTTCATCCTTGCCGGACATTCACAGGGTTCGAACTTACTGCTTTACTTGCTGTCCGACTATATGAAGCAGCACCCGGAAGTTTATTCTCGGATGATTGCCGCCTACGTGATCGGATATTCGATTACGCCAGAATACTTGGCGCAAAATCGGCATCTGAAATTTGCCACGGGCCCGGATGACACCGGTGTGATTGTTTCCTACAATACCGAAGCGCCGCAAATGACCGGCAAAAATCCGGTGGTATTGCCTGGCGCCCTGGTAATCAATCCGATCAGCTGGACCCGCAGCGAAACCCTAGCGCCGGCTGAATATAATCTCGGCTCAATTGACATGGGATCAGACGGACAAATGATCTTTCAAAAAAATTATGCTGATGCGCGCATCAACAAAAGTAAAGGCGTATTGATTTGCAGTACGGTGAATGTGGATAAATTGTCACCCGGCAATCAGGTTTTTCCCAAAGGAATTTACCATCATTATGACTATCTGTTTTACTATTTCAACCTAAGAGAGAATGCCGCACATCGAACGAATACATTTTTAAAGGGGAAAGAAAAAGGATGAAATTAACACGGCGCACTTTTCTCAAGACCGGATTGACTGGTGCAGCGCTGGCTGCAAGCGGAACGCTGCCGAAAAAATGGCTGACCCATTGCGCCGCCGCTGCCGCCAGAGCACGCACCACCGCTGCAAGCACGGTGTTACCCGTGCCGGTTCCGGCAGCTTCGCCAAAATTATTGCCGACGGAGATCGCCAAGTATTCGCAGTATGGCTACGGCAAATGGCAAAAAGGGGAAGGTGCTGCATATGAGAAGCGGCTGGATTTGATGCCGGTCGGCTACAACGCAGCAAAAGTTGTTCCAGCAGCGAATTTGTTGCGGTTTTTTACGATCACCGATATTCATATTTCCGATAAGGAGACCCCGGCGCAGGCGATTTTGTACGGTTATCGGGGTGGTGTATCGTCCGCCTATTCCGGAGTGATGCTTTATACGACGCATGTGTTGGATGCAGCCATTCAGACCGTCAATGAATTGCACAAAGAAATGCCGATTGATTTCGGCCTGTCGCTCGGCGATACCTGCAACAATACACAATACAATGAACTGCGCTGGTATATCGACGTGATCGATGGTAAGCGGATCGAGCCAAGCTCCGGTAATCATGCTGGCGCAGATTCGATTGATTATCAAAAACCATATCAAGCAGCAGGGTTGGATAAATCGATTCCCTGGTATCAGACGATGGGCAACCATGACCATTTTTTCATTGGCTTCCTGCCGCAAAATGAGTATAGCCGAAAAACCTTGATCGGTGATCAGATTATCAATCTGGGCGACGTGTTTACCGATGTCAAAGGGCTAGACAGCCGGGGCTTTTATATGGGGGCGATCGATGGCGGGACTCCCTATGGCGACTTGATCGGCGTCGGTCCCGAAAAGAACTTTGCTACGCCACCGAAAGTGCGGGCAGCAGATCCTGACCGCCGTTCGTTGTATCGCCAAGAATGGATGAATGAATTTTTAAAATCCTCAACCAGACCATTCGGTCATGGATTCTCACAAGCCAATATCGATAATGATTTTGCCTGCTATAGTTTTGAACCGAAGTCGAATCTGCCGCTCAAGGTGATCGTACTTGACAATACCCAGCGAAGCGACGACATAAACAATCCAAACTCGCTCGGCTACGGCCACGGGTCACTGGACCAAGAGCGTTATGATTGGCTGGTGCAGGAACTGGAGCTGGGGCAGGCCGAAGGCAAATTAATGATGATTGCCGCGCATATTCCGATCGGCGTTGAACCATTCCCATCGATGATGGGGTGGAATGAACTGGCGCCAGTAACTGAAACACAACTGATTGCCAAGCTACATGAGTACCCGAATTTCATTCTTTGGGCTGCTGGTCATCGGCATATCAACACTGTCACTGCGTTCAAGTCGCCAGACTCCAATCGGCCGGAACTCGGTTTCTGGCAGGTAGAAACCGCGTCGTTGCGAGATTTTCCGCAGCAATTGCGTATTTTCGAACTGGTTCGCAACAGCGATGCTACGGTTTCAATTTTGGCTACCTGTGTGGACCCGATTGTCAAAGAAGGTTCGCTGGCGGCAAAATCCCGCACTAATGCCGTGGCGGCCCAGCAGATTTTTAAAAATGACCTTCCATTCCAACCGACAGGTTCCTACAATGCCGAATTGGTAGTACAACTTAGCCCGCAAATGCAAGCGAAATTGAATAATGTTGGTAAGCCGGTAAAATAATTGTCGGAGTCGGCTGGGGTATATTTTGATGGAATTGGAGACGTGACAATGATTTTGCTGCGCAAGACGTGTTTGGCTATTCTCGTTTTAATGGTTTGTCTGGCTACGGGATCGCAGATTGCAATGGCGACCGAAGGTGGTTCCAGTTATTACTTCCCGGGAGCGTCCGCCACTTTTGGCGTCGGCGTGGCGCCAGAGCCCGGTTTTATGATGGCTAACCAATTGATATATTATCGGGGCCATGCAGAAAGAGCCGTACTACGCGGTCACGTAAACCTGGAACTGGAATCAACAGCCGTCTACAATTTTCTGGCTGGATTTTATACTTTTAAAAAACCGGTTCTTGGTGGACGGTTGCAGCTAGGGGCGGCAGTTCCGGTAGGAACTGTCGACGTCAACGTCGGTGCCGATACCTCAATCGGTAGTCGCAATCTATCGCAGTCTGCCACCAATATTGGTGACTCCATGGCATCGGCTGCATTACACTGGCATAAAGGGAAATTCCATTATAAATTGGTCCAGTCGGTGTTCATGCCGACTGGTGGTTACACGCAAGGGAACTTGGCGAACCTCAGCCGCAATTACTGGGGCTTTGACACTTCGCTGGCAATAACTTGGCTGAACATGAAAACCGGCACCGAAATTTCCATTATGCCGGGAATTTTATTTAACACTAAAAATAATGCGACCGATTATCATTCCGGCAACGAGTTTCATGTTGATTTTGCCTTGAACCAGTTTCTTAAGCCCAATTTTGCCGTAGGGCTGCACGGTTATTACTACAGCCAGTTGACCGGCGACAGTGGCAACGGTGCTATCCTGGGGAACTTTCAGGGACAGTCGCTGGGCTTTGGCCCGGCAATTCTATGGATGCCTAAATTTGGCAAAGGAAATCTTAGCGTGATTGCCAAATGGCTGCGTGATGTCGATCAAAGCAAACGCATGCATGGCGATTACGCTCAGTTTACGATCGGTTACAAATTTTAAGGTCGTGTCAGCAAAGTGAGGGAGATTTCTTTGGATATCTTTTTCTGGGATATTGATGGAACGCTGATTCGCACGGACAAAGCCGGACTGTATGCTTTTGAGCAAGCTGTCCGCGACTTATGGAGCAGTCCGGTTGATTATCGTCAGATTCACTCAGCCGGAATGACCGACTACTCGATTGCCAGACAGATTATCGAGAGCATTGCGGGCCGACCTGCGTCGTATCAGGAAGTTAAAGAGTTGACCGGGCGTTATGAAGAACTATTGCAGGAGCATCTGGTTCAGCGCGAAGGCAAAGTAATGCCTGCGGTGCGGGAAATTTTGACGGTCTTGCAAGAAAACGGCGCCTTATCCGTGCTACTGACTGGCAATAGCCGTAAAGGCGCCGAAATGAAAATGCGCAAGTTTGGGTTGGAAGGCTTTTTCGACTTTACGTACAGTGCTTTTTGTGAAGATTCTCCCGATCGAGATGACGTGGCCCGTCGGGCGCTTGCAAATGCCCGGCGTTTGCAAGCTGCGCACCAAGCAAGGTTATTTGTTATCGGCGACACGCCAAACGATATTCGCTGCGGAAAAATGATCGGTGCATATACAATCGGTGTGGCGACTGGCACTTTTAGTGAACCGGAGCTGGCTGCGCATGATCCTTGGTGGAGCCTGCCGCATTTGCCGCCAGCGCCGGAGTTCATGAAAAAGTTGGCCGGCATAGAGCCAACTTGTTTCAGGCGGGAATAGAAAACTACGGTCTTGGTTTTCGTACTACGTCAATTACACTGCCATCACGATATTCAATAACTGCTACCACTTCATCGCCGGCTTCCAGAGATTCTGGTTTGCCGGCCAGTTCGACCGCCATTTTGTGCAGATCATGGATGTCCATAACCGGCAGGCCACTGCCTTTCAGACTGTCTAGCAGATCTTTGCGGCGAGGATTGACGGCCAACCCACGTTCGGTAATAATCACGTCAACGGTTTCCCCCGGAGTGACGATGGTATCTACTCGATCCAGCACCATTGGCAGGCGTCCGCGCAGCAACGGTGCGACCACGATGGCAAGCTTTGCCCCGGCAGCAGTATCGCAGTGCCCTCCGGAAGCTCCCATGATGATTCCATTGGAATCGGTAATCACATTGACGTTGAAATTGACATCGACTTCGGTGGCACTGAGAATTACCACATCCAGGGCATTGACGATAGGGCCTCCACTGTGCGGATTGGCATAGTAAGACGCCGACATTTCCAGATGCCGCTGATTGTTTCGCAGCGACTGTATTGACGGCAGGTCAAAGTCTTGTGTATCAAACATGATTTCAAATAAACCTTGTTCCAGCATATTGGCAAATGGAGCGGTGATGCCGCCGACGCCAAAACTGCCGGTGATGCCGCGCGCCAGCATTTTCTCCTGGATAAACTTGGCGGCTGACAATGAAGCGCCGCCGCTGCCAAGTTGCAATGAGTAGTTTTGGCGAAAATACTCCGAATGCTCGATGACACAGGCTGCATATTCGGCCATAAGTAGTTCACGAGGGTTTCGACTGATCCGTAACGCACCGGATGCGATACCTTTTGGGTCGCCGATGCTATCCACGACAACGACAAAATCGACCTGCGTCTGAGGAATACTGATCGGATGTACCGGGTGAAGAACCAGATTGTCGGTAATTGCTACAACTGTATCTGCATATGCGGCATCGACCATTGCATAGCCCATTGATCCGCAGGCAGAGCGACCCTCCACGCCGTTCATATTGCCATATTTATCACAACAAGGCGCGCCCAGGAACGCGACATCGATGTGCAGCTCGCCACTTTCAATCGCGCGGGCTCGACCACCGTGGGAACGGACAATTGTTGGCTTTTTTAATTTGCCGGAGGTCATCAGTTGGCCAAGTTGGCCTCGACCGCCGGAAGTTTCAATGGCAGTGATGACGCCCATTTCAATAAACGGAATGATTGCATCATTTACATCATTAAGCGAACTGGGAGCTAATGTCAAATCACGGATTCCTTTGCGGGCAATCGCCTCGACTACCGAATTAAGCACAAAATCACCGTTGCGAAAGTGGTGATGAAAGGAAATTGTCATGCCGTCTTTGAGCCCGGTTGCTTCAATTGCCTGATCAATTGATTTCAGCAATTTTTCTGAACCGGGTTTATTCATGCGAATTTTTGGGCCGACCATCCGCCCGGTCGGGCTGAGTGAAAAGGGGCCGGCATAGGGTTGCACGGTTTTATACCCCTTGATGACTTCAGGGATGTTGCGTCCAGCGGCGTTAATCATAAGAAGACCTCCTTCGGCTTACTTTTGGACGGCAGCGGCATAGGCCAGAACTCGTTCGGCCCGGTTGACGATGGGGGTGTCAATCATTTTGCCATCCAGCGCAATAACGCCGGAATTTCTGCCGAGTGCTTCTTTATAGGCGGCGAGCACACGTTCTGCGTGCTTGATCTCTTTTTCGGTTGGTGAAAATATTTCTTTGACCAAGCGGACCTGACGGGGATTGATCACTGATTTTCCGTCGAAACCAAGCCCTTTGATCATCTGGGTTTCAGCAATAAAAGTTTCTTCATCATTGGCATCTGTGAATACCGAATCGATTGCCTGCAGTCCGGCGGCTCTTGCGGCCAATAGCAGGTGGGAACGGGCGACAAACAGTTCCTGTCCGCCTTTGCTGCGGCTGGTCTTCAGATCTGCGATAAAATCTTCGCCGCCGATCGCGAGTGCGACCATTCGGGGACTGGCGGTGGCAATTTCATAGGCGTGCATCAATCCTTTGGCGGTTTCAATTGCCGCCATCATCTGAATCGATCCCGCCGCAAACCCATTCATCGTTTCAGCTTCGGTAATGATCTGATCGATGATTTTTATATCGTCAGCCGATTCCGCTTTGGGCAGGCGGATCAAATCCGGTTTGGCCGGCAATATGGCCTGCAGATCGCCTAGGCCGAACGGCGTCTGGATGTGATTGATGCGCACTGCAACCTCGCAGGGATAATCCAGTCGTTTGATGGCATTGTGGACTAATTGGCGGGCTGCATCTTTTTCGCTGATGGATACCGCATCTTCCAGATCGAAAATCACGGTGTCAGCGCCGTAAATTCCTGCGTTTTGCAACATGGCCGGGTTGTTTCCCGGCATGAACATCATAGCGCGGCGCAATTTAATCTGTTCCATTTTAATTGCCTCCCCGGCCGAGGGCCCGATTGATTGCAGTCTGGGTCCGGGCTTCGATGGTATAGTCAAGAGCGCCTTTATCATTGGCGTGGACGGCAATATCTGCTATTCCGTTGGCAATCAATACTTTTGTGATGGTTTGTTTGATTTGCATGCCATACTGTTTCATTGTCGGAGTCACTAGTTCGATTTGAATTCCACTGCCGGGCGACGCCGGCGAAACCAGGATCATAATATCCGCTGATTCCAGCGTTCCGGCCTGTGCCGTTTTCAACACTTCACTCATTCGAAAAACCTCCTTTGTCAGCTGATATTACTATAACCAATATTCAGAAAAAAATAAAATCGTATTCTTGGATATGAAACGATAAAAAAAGCAGATAGCTCGGGGGAAATAATCAGGCGACAGGAGAATCCGTGTCGAATCCCGAATCAGTTTAAAACTAGCTTCAAATGACGCAAAAAAATGGCTGTGAAGCGATTAATAACGAATAATGAACACGGAGGATTAAACATGGAAGACCGTGACTGGTTAATTCTGCATGTGCTTCATGAACAAAAAAGTATAACAAAAACGGCGCAGTTGCTGTTTACGTCGCAACCCGCGCTCACGGCTCGCCTGCAGCAGATCGAGAAGGAGTTCGGTCTGAAAATTGTGCATCGCACAAGTAAAGGCGTGCAATTTACACCGCAGGGAGAATTCCTGGCTAAGTCGTCGACTGAGGTGTTGCAAAAACTGCGTAAAATAAAAGAGCAGGTCCTGAATATCGGCGATTCTGTTTCCGGCACCCTGCGACTTGGTGCTTCCAGCTATTTTACAATGTACACCTTGCCGCATTTGTTGAAGCAGTTTAAGAAGCAACATCCGCAGATCGAATTCAAAGTGATGACAACATGGAGTCGTGATATCTATAATCTCGTGCACAACAGGGAGGTACATATTGGCTTTGTAAGTTCGGATTATGGTTGGCCTGACCGTCAACATCTTTTATTTGAAGAACCGATTTACGTTGCATCAGCGGATGATATCAGACTGGAAGAGTTGCCATTTCTGCCGCGCGTGGATTATCAGACGGATGGCTTGATTAAGGCTGCGATCGACAGCTGGTGGCGGGAACACTTTACACAGCCGCCGATTTTAAATATGGAGGTCGATAAATTGGCCACCTGCAAGGAAATGGTCAAACACGGCCTGGGGTATGGAATTATGCCGGCTCGAATTTTGGCCGACACGCCGCATTTGAAAAGGATCAAACTGATAAACGCCGAAGGACAACCTATCGTGCGCAAATCCTGGATGATTTATCATGCGAGTTCATTGGAAATCAATGCACTGAAGGAGTTTATCTGTTACGTCGAAGCATATCGATTTGATGAAACAATTGCTGAACAATAGGCAACTTTTATAGCCGGCAATAAATTGTTTGAATTTTACATATTGACTGAACCGGTTTTATAATGTGGATGAGATGGTGCGGGCGCGGCAGGCTTTACTGTACGCGAGTTCCGGCGCCGAAGTTCGAAGGAGGGGATCCCTTGTCCACATTGGCGATTATCGGATTCGTTATGGTTATTGTTTTTATGTACTTGATCATGTCAAAACGGATGTCTGCCATGACGGCGCTGATTCTGATTCCGTTGCTGTTTGCGGTGGGAATGGGTTTTAGCGGTATGGCCAAATTTGCCGACATTGGCAAATGGGCATTGGCTGGTGTCCGACAAGTTGCACCGACAGGTATTATGATCTGCTTTGCAATACTATTCTTTGGCATTATGATTGATGCGGGTCTGTTCGATCCCCTAATCAAAAAAATTCTCGAACTCGTCCATGGCGATCCACTGAAAGTTTCAGTTGGCACGGCGGTTTTGGCGGCGATTATTTCACTGGATGGCGACGGTTCAACAACGTATATGGTTACTTGCTCCGCCATGTTGGCGGTGCATCAACGACTGGGTATGGATCCTTTGATCTTGCCTTCTGTGGCAGTCATGCAGAACAGTGTCATGAACATCATCCCTTGGGGCGGACCGACCGGGCGTGTACTGGCGGCGTTGAAAGTGGAGTCATCAGATGTATTTACACCGCTAATTCCCGGCATGGTGCTGGGCAGTTTGTGGGTTTGCTTTGTGGCGTATCGTTGGGGACTGAAGGAAAGGGCCCGATTGGGCGTCACCAAACTTGACAATTCGGAAATTGCAGCCAAGGTAACCGTTTCTGAAGATCCGGAAGCCGATAAGCTGCGCCGTCCAGATCGATTTCTGGTTAACCTGGGTCTTACCTCTGCGTTAATGGTGGCTTTGATGGCCGGAGTTCTACCGCTGAGCATTTTATTCATGATCGGCACTGCCTTTGCCCTGATGATTAACTATCCTTCATTGAAAGCACAACAGGCCCGTATCGTGGCCAATGGCGCCAATGCAATGCCAGTCGTTGCGATGGTTTTTGCCGCCGGTATCTTTATGGGCATCATGGGTGGCAGCAAGATGGTAGACGCGATGGCAAAAACATTGATTGATGCAATTCCTCCTTCCATGGGGCCTCACATGTCTTTCATTTCAGCATTCTTGAGTTTGCCCGGAACCTTTTTCCTGACCAACGATGCCTACTATTTCGGTGTGTTGCCGGTGCTGGCCAAAGCTGCTGCCGTTTATGGCATATCGCCCGAGGAAATGGGACGGGCTGCATTGATTGGTCAAGGTGCTCATTTACTAAGTCCATTGGTTCCTTCGACCTACCTGTTGGTTGGCCTGAACAAGGTTGAATTCGGCGATTTACAAAAATATTGCCTGTTGCCGGCGATAGGCATCTCGATGGTCTGGCTGGCAACTGCAGTAGCCCTTGGTTTCATCCGGGTGTAAATTTATTTTCACTTGGTATCAGTTATAAACGACAAAAGCCGCGCAAATTAATTTTGCGCGGCTTTGATATTTTTAAGCACAGCGAGTAGAAAGCCTAAATTGATAAAGATTTTGTCAGGGCTTCAGCAGTTTTGCCAACGCTGCAAGCTCCTCAGAAGTCTGGCGCCCTTCTAATGTTACTTCCTGGTCATTGATGGTGACAACCAATTTGTTTAAATTAGTTGTTCCAACTGAATATTTCCGGGCAGTGTCTTTTTCCATCTGTGGCAAGCGGCTTTGCGTGATGATCAGTTCTTGCGGCGTTCCGGAATTGAAAATCTGCCGGATACTGCCGTTGACAATGTCTTTGGTTATTGAATCAGGCGTACGACCGGGCAGGTGGAGTATCGGCAGCGATGCAGGATTTTCCGGCATCGCTTTTTCGGCAGGCGAGGACGGTGGAAGAGCTGATTTCAGCGAAGGATTTGCTGCGGGAGTCGAGCGAGTTGCTGGGGGTAGAGCCGCCAATTCGGCGCGTGGCTCAGGAGAGGGTTGGACTGATTGACGCTTTGCTGCAGGCGGGGGAGTGGGCGTTACACCTGGTGGCGGTGCCGTAACCTGTTTATCAGGGGTTGCCGCGAGGCGAGGGGCAGGTGTTGGCAACTCAGGCGCAGTAACAACAATTGATTGTGGCTCGGATTTTTCCGTTGTCGTCGTTTGTTTGATCTCGGAAGCCGGCGCACTATTTGGCGTACTTTGCAGTGGCGGTGTTGTCTGATGGACCGCGTCCTGGATTGAAGGGAACCCATGGATGCCAACAAAGACAAGTAAGGCGGCTGCAGCGCCTAACAATCCGGAATATAGCCAAGGACTACGGCGGGATGTTTTATGTGCTGCCAGGCCGGCGGCAGCCTGATTGACCGAAGCCGTCAGCAGGTGCTCAGGTGGTTGGACCGGTAAGTTTGCATTGCGCAGCAACGTCGCGACCTCCAGTAAATCGTTGATTTCCTGGTCCTCTGACTCGACTGTCTGTCCACAATTCAACTGATCCAATGCAATGGAAAGTTCTTCGATTGTTTTGTTCATTTGTCCGTCCAACCTCCTTTCGCCAGCAACTTTTCGCGCATATTCTTCAGAGCTCGTTGCTGCAACATTTTGACGGCGGCTTCGCTCTTGTCCATGGCGTTGGCGACTTCTTTGACCGGCAGTCCGGCCAGAATGCGGTATTCAATGACTTGACGCTGTTCTAGCGGCAATTCTGCAAGCAAAACAGCAAGCGTTTCTTTTGTTTCCAATGTGACCAGGGTTTCCACCGGATTCTCACCGCCAGATAACAGCTCCTGTTGGTTGCTGATATCCTGGATGACGGGGGTGCGGCCTTTTTTTCGCCACAGGTCGGTAATCAGATTGTTGGCAATTCGCCCCAAATAAGTACCAAATCGACTGTCGGTTTTTTGATAACTTGAGAGTGAACGAAAGGCGCGAAAGAAGGTTTCCTGCGTGATGTCCTGCGCTTCATCGGTGCTGCCCAGCTTATAAGATACAAACCGGTACAAGGGTTGCCAACAGTCGCTGACTAGGTCGCCCAGGGCAGCCTTGTCGCCGGCTTTTGCTCTTTCAATCAATTCCCATTCTGACGGCATCTGCTCACCACCTGGAATCTCTCTTGGTCCCAGGTCCATTGTAGGGTTAGCGCCCGGTTGCCGTCAACCGTGTTCGTTTAGATTATTAAACGTTTTCAGCGACAAAAGGTAACGTTGATATACTTTTGATCAGTTTTTTCATCAGCGTTACCTTTTTAGCGAACCATCGTTTATCAGGTTGAAAGTAGCCTGCCAAACAATGGCAGGTGGGATGGAAAGGAATGAGTTTGATGAAAAAAATAATCGCGTTATTGTTGATTATGCTAATGTCATTTATCACAACTGTGGGAGCTGTGAATACCGAAACCCGGCTCCAGTCAGCCGCCATCGCAACAGAAATCAAGGCCGTAGGCATGCCATTGCAGGATTTGCTGGATTTACTGACACGCTCCAGTGGGATTGAATTGGTTGCAGTGCCGGAAGTAGCAGACATGAAAGTTGATCTACTGGTAAAGGCTGAGCAGACGGTGGCGGCAGTGCTGGCCGCGTTGCAGGAGAAATACGGTTTGATGAGTAAACTGAACCCCGCTAAAACCGCAGTGGTTTTGCTTAAAGGCGACTATGTGACAGACCGAATGTTCGGTGGCAAAGGGATCATGCTGGCCACTAAAGAAATGAATCGTGCGCCGATGGCGGTACCTTCGCCTGGTGTAATTCATCCGTCGCAACCGATTGCCTGGAATACCGAGGAATATAAGAATATTACGGACAACAGCTTTCAGAATGTTAGCAGCAGCCCGCTGTCCACATTTTCGATTGATGTCGACACTGCTTCTTACAGTAATGTGCGGCGATTTCTCAACAGCGGAAATTTGCCGCCGGCTGATGCGGTCCGCACGGAAGAACTGCTGAACTACTTTACGTATGACTATCCGCAGCCGACTGGCGAACAGCCGATTTCACTGACGACCGAGGTGGCTGTCAGCCCCTGGAACAGCAGCCGCAAGTTGGTGATGCTGGGAATTCAGGGCAAACAGGTCAAGACGGAAAATCTTCCCCCCAGTAACTTGGTTTTTCTGATTGACGTATCAGGGTCCATGTATGCTCCTAACAAACTACCGTTGCTGAAAAATGCATTCAAGATGCTGGTGCAGCAGTTACGGCCGCAAGACAGGGTAGCAATTGTCGTATATGCCGGTGCGGCGGGAATGGTACTTGATTCAACCCCGGGCAGTGAAAAAGCAAAAATTATTGCCAAAATAGAAGGATTGCAAGCCGGTGGATCGACAGCTGGTGGTGAAGGAATCAAATTAGCGTATAAGATTGCCAAAGAGACGTTCATCGAAGGAGGCAACAATCGGGTTATCCTGGCTACCGATGGTGATTTTAACGTCGGTGCATCAAGTGAAGGCGAATTGGTGCAGATGATCGAAGAACGGCGAGATCAGGGAATTTACCTTACGGTGCTTGGTTTTGGCATGGGCAATATCAAGGATAATAAAATGGAAGCATTGGCTGATAAGGGGAACGGCAACTACGCCTATATCGACAATGCGCTGGAGGCCAAAAAAGTGCTGGTGTCCCAGATGGCAGGAACCCTGTTTACGATTGCCAAAGATGTAAAAATTCAAGTCGAATTCAACCCGGCCAGCGTGAAGTCTTACCGTTTGATTGGCTATGAAAACCGTAAACTGGCCGACCGTGACTTTAATGACGACAAAAAAGATGCCGGAGATATGGGGGCTGGACATAGCGTCACAGCGATTTATGAGATTGTGCCGGCTGATTCACTGGAAAATGTTTCATTGGTAGACCCGTTGGTGTATCAGCAGTCGAAGAGTACAGGCAGCAGCGATTTGTTGCAGGTGAAAGTTCGCTATAAAAAGCCGGGTGAAGAAACCAGTCAATTGATGACGCAAAGAGTTGACGGTCAGGCCGAATTGGCGTCGGCTTCAGAGAACTTGCGGTTTGCCGCTGCTGTGGTGGAGTATGGCATGCTGCTGCGAAACTCGGAATTTAAAGGAAATTCTTCCTATCAACAAGCGTTGGCTTTGGCGCGAGGCGCCCGTGGCAATGATGAAAACGGCTATCGGGCCGAATTCATCAAATTACTGGAAATCAGCCAGATATTAGATGCACGGTAATGACTTTCTCGAATGACTAGGTGAAGTAATCGAAAAACACAAGGGAGGGAGAACTGACAAGCAGTTCTCCCTCCCTTGTGTTTTAAGTATGATGATTTGAAAAATGCTAGATCAATATCATATAGAGCGGAATCGCAAACAGCGCTACTACGGTTGTTGTACTGACTAATACGGCGGCATATTCTGTATCTGCGCCATAAAGTTTAGCCATTAGCGTTATTTGGGTCATTGCCGGCAAAGCTGACTGGATTACAAAGACTTTTTTCATCAATTCGGGGATCGGGAAAAATGCGGCGACCCAAATGACAATCATCGGTGTAATGATAAACCGCCCCGCCAGCAAGACTAACAAATCCTTGTTTAATCGGATCTGGCTGAGTTTCACTCCATACATAACAATGCCGATGAACAGCATGGATAAAGGGGTGGTCATGCTGCCGAGATATTTGAAAGTGACTAGCAGAAAATCTGGCAGGCGGACTTCAAGCATAACCAGTGAAACTGCGATAGAAAAGCCAATGAACGGTGGTGAAAAAACCTGACGAAGCGAGGAGAAACTGATCAACTTTGCCGGTGCGGTTTTGCCGTCCAAACTGATTGAATAGTTGCCGATGGTCCAAAATAAAAAAGCATTGGCAAGGAAAAATATCAACACGTAGGGAATGCTGCTTTCCCCGAATAAGGCCAAATTTACTGGTAAACCAACGAATATTGCGCTGGAACTGAAGAATGCAGCACGGAAGGTCCCGCGGCGATTTGATGACAATCCGATAAGAGTGGAGAGAAGATAGGCAACACAAAAGCTAATTAACATTGATAAGGCAGGAACGACAACACCTGACAGCAATGGGAGCAGTTTTGCCCGATCGAAAGTACTCAGTAGATTCCAGATCATAAAGGTGGGCAGGGACACGTAATTTACCAGAAATGGCAACAAAGCGGAGTTTTCTGGCGTGAAGCGACGTTTGGCCGTTAGAAAATAGCCGATGGAAACCATCAGTATGATGCTAAACAGGCCGCCAAGAGCATGAAAAAAAAGCATAAGTCCTCCCTGTTAAAACATTCATGTAGGCCGGGTGACCAGTAAACCCGCCAAGAAATTGCTGGCTACTGCTGAAAGATGACGTTTTCGGTACCAGATGATCGCCATTTTAATTGAAAGTGCTGGGTGCGCGATTTCCTGGTGAGTCAGTTGGTGGCTGGGAACTAAACCGATAGCTGATTTCAGTACGATCGCTACGCCAATTCCTGCTTCGGCCCAAGCCAATAATGAGCGAACATCATCGCCACGACAGAGAATATTGGGTTGAAAGCCGAATTTGTGGCAAACTTCATTGATCATTGTTTCGTTGCTTCGATGAACCAGCAGCGGTTTGTCACGGAGATCGCTGATTTGCAGGCGGGGTAAAGATTTCTTTTCTACGTCGGTGGATTTTTGGGCGGCAATCATGGGCTCGGCAGGCAGGTCGTGGGCTTGAAATAAATCAGGATCATAAATAGCGCGGGCAATGCCGATTTCAACTACCCCATTTTGCAATAGCTCTAAAATTCGGCTTGTATTTCCCTCCCGGAATTGAAATGTAATATTGGGATATTGCAGATGAAATCGGCGAATCCGTTCCGGCAAAAAAGTTGTGCCGGCTGAAGCAACTGCTCCGATGGATAGCGTGCCTCGGACTCCGGAATTTAAGTCTTGTAGTTCCAGCGTCGTCGAATTCAACAATTCGATGATTTGTGCTGCGCGATCCTGCAACAGTTGTCCGGCTTCAGTCAGCTTGATTTGTCGGGGTCCTCTTTCGACCAGTAAGACGCCCAGTTCATTTTCCAGCTGTTTTAATTGTTGGCTTAAAGGGGGCTGGGCCATGTTTAGACGTTTGGCAGCCTTGGAAATTTGCCCTTCTTCGGCAATCGCTTGAAAATATTTTAACTGGCGGATATCCATTCAAACACCTCCGCTATCCATATGTTATTGATATGTCAAGTGAATAAAAATGGTATTTGTAATATGGATTAACCCCGAATACAATGATATATGAAAGCGAGAAGAACGGCAAGCATTAGCACAGAAGCATACGGTTGACAGTCGAAAAAAGTTTTGTCATTGAGGAGGATGCGGCATGTTTTTGGATATGTTGAAAAACAGTAATGAAAAAGAATCATTCATGGACCTAGCGTATTGGGTGGCAACAGCAGATGGCAGTCTAGGCCTGCCGGAGATTAAAATGCTGGATATTTTCTCGCAGGAAACGGGGGTTGAGAATTGGCGGCAGCGGGGCGAAAGCAAGGGTGTGCCTCAAGCTTGCACGGCTTTCTCGGATGAACTGTCGCGCAAAATCGTTTATTCTAATTTGCTGGCGCTTGGTTGTACCGAAGAATTTGAAAATAACAGTCAAGTCAAAGCCATTGATCAGGTTCGCGCCCAGTTTTCCATTAGCCAGGAAGTAGCACAAAATTACCGACAGTGGATGGGCATCGTCAAAGGAAAATGCTTGCCGGGTTATTATTGGGATTGAGCGGAATAAAATTTAAAAGGCAGTTGGCAAACTGAGTAAAAGCTTGCCAACTGCCTTTTTTATAGATGCTTGATTATTGTGGTTTGTGGTAGCCGGCATCCCCAAACGGTTGCAGCTTTTCCAGCCATACGTCAAATAGATCATTAAGTGCTGTCGGATAATATTCCGGTAGATACTCTTCGGGTTTCAATGAGTCGAGGATATCAAAAGAAAAAGCGCTTTCCCCATATTGATTCCAATCCTGTTGTAATTGACGATTACGATGCATTCCACGTCGGAGCTCCAATTGGTGGCGATTGATGATTCCTGGCAGATTCAGTGCCTTAAGCAACAATAATTTGCCGGTGACATTGTTTTTGATTTGAAAAACACCCATAGGAAGCGGGGTTTCTTTATATTCGCGCAGCAGCGCTTTTTTTCGTTCGGGGTCCATGATATCCTCCTCCTCGGTATTTCGGGTTGGTTCCTCCATTGTGTTACAACGTCTATATTCGCTACCATCAGGACGGCGGGACAAAAACCCGTAATCGATTAACTGACGCCGCAACAGGACATGGTCTTCATAAGCAGCAGATAAAATAGCGTTGACTTCTTTTTCACTATAAGCCCGATGGGGCACAAACCGTTCAGTGAGTTGGCGTAGAATGATCAGACGGCGCTTTTCTCGACCGGGATAGGTTGTCAGCGGACCGTCAATGCCTTGCGGGAAATAAGTGGCGATGATTTTTTGTTCTTCAGCGGAAACCGTAGCGGGTATTTTTGCCATTGGAACAGTGCTTTTGGTTTGCGACAACTCTTCCATCAACTCGCCAATCGCCAGAAAACATTTTGCCTGTTTCAGTTTTTCCCGCAGCAAAAACCGATGGTTGCGGATCGTCGACACACTGCCAGTGCCAAGTTGATTTGCGATTTCCTGGTCACTGACACCTCCGGCGAATAAGTTGATGAGCTGCGTTTGCAATTCGGTCAGGCCGGTCCAGCGCTTGTCGAGTTGCAGCAGAATTTGTAATGCTGAGCCGTGTTCAGTATCGATGTGGATGCGGATAAATTTTTCCGCGTCATAATAGGCATCTGCGCTACGATAGATTTGGCCCGGTTCGGTTTTAAAACCGCAGCAGAGACAGAGAAACCGGTCTTGCGTGGCGTCAAAAACATATCCGCGCTTGAGATCGTCGACAGAAGCTTGCGCGAGTAACTGATTACGTTGCATGTTCATCAACTCCTGATTGTGTTTTATAGACATAATAATATATTATCTATTTAAAATCAATATATTTTTTAAAATGTCTATTAAATATTTAAAAATGTTGATTTTGAATTGCCGGGTTGCCGGAACCCGCGCTTTACTTTTTACCGGATGAGGAATACAATACAGATGAATTGAATAGAGCAGTAAGCTGGGGGGGCCGCAAGGCTGAGAGGAAGATTCCGACCCTTGGAACCTGATGTGGTTAAGACCACCGTAGGGAAGCGATTGCAATGTATACCGGAGAGCAAGCTTTTCTGCACTGCTCTCTTTTTTGTGCGATAAAAATGAAAGTTGGGGATGAAAATGAACTATTCAACACAAATGGATGCCGCGAAGCAGGGGATTATTACGCCACAGATGCAGACTGTTGCTGCTAAGGAAAAAATGGACCCGCAAAGGTTGAAGGATTTGGTAGCAACGGGGCAAGTCGTGATTCCGGCCAACAAAAATCATTTGAAACTGGATGCCGAAGGCGTAGGGACCGGTCTGCGGACAAAAATCAATGTCAATCTCGGCGTTTCCAAAGACTGCTGTGATCTTGACCTGGAGCTAACCAAGGCGCACAAAGCGATTGAACTGAAAGCGGAAGCGATTATGGACCTTAGCTGCTTTGGCAAAACCCAGACATTCCGTCGGCGCCTGATTGAATCTTCCACGGCGATGATTGGCACGGTACCGATGTATGATGCGGTCGGTTTACTTGACAAAGACTTGAAGGATATCACAGTCGATGAATTCTTCAAGGTTGTCGAAACCCATGCTGCAGACGGCGTAGATTTCATGACCATTCATTGCGGTATGAACCTGGCAACGGCAGAACGCGTGAAACGAAATAAGCGGCTGACCAATATCGTATCGCGCGGCGGCTCGTTATTGTTTGCCTGGATGGAGATGAATCAGCAGGAAAATCCGTTTTATGAATATTACGATCGGTTGCTGGACATCTGCGTGGAATATGACGTAACCCTCAGCCTGGGTGACGCCTGTCGTCCCGGTTCGATTCATGATGCAACGGATGCAGCGCAGGTCGAGGAGCTGATTACGCTTGGGGAGCTGACCAAACGTGCCTGGGCCCGCAATGTTCAGGTGATGATTGAAGGGCCAGGGCACATGGCGATCAATGAGATTGCCGGAAATATGATGATGCAGAAACGACTGTGCCATGGTGCGCCTTTCTATGTGCTGGGTCCTCTCGTTACTGATGTGGCGCCCGGCTATGACCATATTACCAGCGCGATCGGCGGCGCAATCGCGGCAGCAAACGGGGCGGATTTTCTGTGCTATGTAACTCCAGCTGAACATCTGCGTCTGCCGGATCTCGATGATATGAAGGAAGGGATCATCGCTTCGCGGATTGCTGCGCATGCTGCTGATATCGCCAAAGGGATCCCCGGTGCGCGGGACTGGGACAATGCGATGAGTACAGCTAGGGCAGCAGTCGATTTTCCCAAGATGATCGAACTGTCGATAGACCCGGAAAAAGCGCAGCGTTATCGCGATTCTTCCAAGCCGGAACATGAAGATACTTGCACTATGTGCGGCAAAATGTGCCCGATGAAGAACATGAAAAAAATCCTCAACGGCGAAGATGTCTGTATAGATTGATCTGACACCTGCGCAGAATAACCTTTGATTCAAGCGAAGGAAGAGATCTGATGGGATTTACAACACAAATGATTTGGGCCGGCTTAATTATGTCAGCTGTGCTGGTCATCTTTACCCTTGGCAAAAGTCCCGTGTTTCGCGTGGATCGGGCTGGCGCGGCGATTATCGGCTCTGTGGCGATGATTGGCGCTGGTGTTTTGACCTTTGAAGAAGCCGGACAGGCGGTGGAATTTCGCACTATTATCATCTTGTTTTCGATGATGGTGGTGGTGGCGAATCTGAAACTGGCCGGCTTCTTTGATTTACTGGGGAATCTAGTCGCAAGCAGGGTTAACTCGCGGCGGCAGTTGCTGGCGGCAACAATCCTGGTGAGCGGGGTTGCTTCGGCGGTGGCGATCAACGATATCGTCTGTTTGCTGTTCACGCCGGTTGTGATGCTGATTTGCGAGCGGATCCGCTGCAACCCGGTACCGCATTTGCTGGGGGTGGCGATGGCTTCGAACATCGGCAGCGCGGCGACGCTTTTGGGTAATCCGCAGAACATTTTGGTCGGCGGGTTGTCGGGTCTTTCGTTTTTGAGTTATTTCTCCGCGGCGGCGCCGGTAGCCGCGCTCGGGCTTGGTTGCACCTATCTGGCACTGGCTTGGTTTTTTCGACGGGAGATGACAATTGCCTGGAATGACAAAGACCCAGTCGTTACTGCAGTGCACCCATATCTGATCCGAAAAAGCCTGTTGACTTTGGCGGCGATTTTAACCGCTTATGTTGCCGGTGTCGAACTGGCAATGGCTTCGGCGGTTGGCGCGGCCTTTCTGCTGGTTACCCGTCGGGTCAAACCCAACAAAGTGTATACCAGTA
>CAYLSL010000026.1:0-3354 GCA_964386615.1 uncultured Veillonellaceae bacterium | reverse complement strand
G
Source organism: uncultured Veillonellaceae bacterium (assembly GCA_964386615.1). Classification (GTDB taxonomy): domain Bacteria; phylum Bacillota; class Negativicutes; order UBA1444; family UBA1444; genus UBA1444. The sequence continues at coordinate 3,353 of CAYLSL010000026.1, read as the reverse complement.
CGGCCTTTCTGCTGGTTACCCGTCGGGTCAAACCCAACAAAGTGTATACCAGTATCGATTTTAATCTGCTGATTGTGTTTATCGGTCTGTTTGTCATTGTAGCCGGTGTGGAAAAAAGCCGCCTGATGGATTATATCCTGCAGCTATTCTCATTCGATGGATTTGGTAGCTTAAGCGTTTTTGCGGTGGTGACGACGCTTATCTCCAATATCGTCAGCAATGTGCCGGCTGTCTTGCTGCTCAAATTCTTTATTCCGGCGGCGCAGCCGGAACTCTGGTGGAAAGCACTGGCACTGTTTTCCACACTGGCAGGGAACTTAACGATCACGGGTTCGATCGCCAACTTGATCGTAGTTGAGATTGCTCGCCGGCAGCATGTGGAAATCAGCGCCAGGGATTATTTTGCCATCGGGTTTCCGCTGACGATCGTGACTACGGCGATCGGGGTATTGTGGTTGCAAATCTTTGCTTGAGCGTAATCTGTTGACAAAGAAAATACATCGCAATAAAATTTGAATATAAATAAAAAATAATCAAATGATCAAAAATTCATATGCGGCGGTGATGGAATGAATGTGCGACAGCAAGAGATTCTAAAGGCTTTTATCGATTTGATTGACCGAAATGGAATTAACCGGACGACCATGCAAGATATAGCACGCGAGATGGGTTGCAGCGTAGGAACGATCTATAACGAATTTGCCAACAAAGAAGCATTGATTGATGCTTATGCCAGCTATATTTTGGACTTGGCCAAAGCTTCGGCGGAAGCAATAACCGACTCAGCATTATCACCGCTGGCGCAATTGCGAGAGTTGCTGCTCAGTCATGTGAAACGGGTAAATCTTTTGCTGCGGCAAAATCGCGGTGCTCTGGAAATCATCGGCGATGTTAACACGTTCCGTTATATTGGCAAAAAGAATCTGAACATGCGGCAGGAAATCCGACGGATTTTGCGACAAAAAACCGCACAACTGCTGACGCAGGGAGTGCAGCAGTCAGAGATTGAAGGAACGATTGAAATTGAGGCGACTGCAGGAGTGATTGTCGACGCGTTTACCGAGTATTGGTCGCCGCCACTTATTGTGAAACGTCAACCAGATGAAGTTTGGGCGGACGCATCGCGGATGTTTGAGTTGATTGCGCTGGCGATCAAAAAGCGTGGAATGGAGGGCGGCAATGATGAAAATATTGGCGATCAACGGCAGCCACCGGGGCCGGAACGGCTGCACCCAAATATTACTCGACAAACTGGCCGAGGGCGCGACGGCCTGCGGCGCTGAATTTGAAACCACCGTGTTGGCTGAAAAGAAAATCAATCGCTGTCTGGCTTGTGACCATTGCGGTAAGACTGCGACATTCGGTCGTTGCGTTTATGACGACAAGGATGATGTCAAATCAATTTTTGAGCAGATGAGGACAGCGGATATCATTGTCTATGGATCGCCGGTCTATGTGTTTGGTGTAACCGGTTTGCTGAAAACATTTATGGATCGATTCAACTCTACAGGAACGGCAGCTGGCCTATGCCTGACGCAAAGCGGTCTGATCTTTCATCATGTGGATAAACAAGTGATTAGTAAACCGGTGGTCATTTTGACGCTCTGCGCCAATATTGAGCAAGAAACGGTAAAAAACACACTGGCGTATTTTCAAACCTTCGCCCGTTATACTGATGCGCCGATTGTTGGCACGTTAGTCCGTAAAATGGCGATGCAATTGGAAAAACAAGAAGAACCATTGGTTCAGGAAGTATTGTCAGCTTATGTGCAGGCGGGACGTGAACTGGTGCTGAACGGGAAAATCAGTCGCAGTACAGAAAAAACAGCGGCTAAACCGCTGCTCAAAATACCTTTTTTAAATTTGTTGTTGCATTTCCGGGCATTTAAACGACGCGCCGTGGAGCAGGCAAACCGTGAAGCGTTGCTCTAAAGGCTGCGACCGCTGATGATACCAATCCATGTCGCGGCCAAGCCGGTAAACAGATTGGCCGCGACATTTTGCACTGCTGGAAGTAATTCGCCGTCTTGCACTAATTTCAACGTTTCATAGCCAAATGAAGAAAAAGTAGTCAGACCACCCAAAAAACCACTGGCGACTAGCAGGCGCCAGTGAGCAGGCAGCATGAAACGCTCTGTGGCAAGTACCATAAACAGGCCTATCAGATAGCAACCGACCACGTTGACCAGTAACGTGCCATAGGGAAAAGCGACGCCGAATCGTTCTGCCGCCCATACTGAAGTTAGATAGCGGGTAACCGAACCGACGCCGCCGCCGATGGCTACAAAAAGTATCGTTTCCAAATCATCTGCTCCTGAAGCCGCTTGGGTTAACGCACAGGCGGTTTTTTGCCGTATTTGATGACCTGGATATCATCCACGGTCACCATGCCTTCTTTGACCATTAGGTCCAGATAAGGCAGAAATTTTTCGATGTATTCGGCGCTGTCGATGATTTCGATCATAATCGGTAAGTCGGCGGACAAATCGATCAGGCTGGCGGTGTGAATCCGGCTGTTGGCGCCATAGCCCATGCAACCCTGAAAAACGGTTGCCCCCGCCAGGTCCAGTTCCTTGGCTTTCAGTACCAGCGCCTTGTAAAGCGACTTGCCTTCCCAGGAATCGGCTTCGCCGATGTAGATCCGGAGGCGTTTGGCGTGGGCCTTGATCTTTGCCATGAAGAGCACCTCGCTTCTTTGCGTTATTTGTTATTTCATCAAATTATCATATTATTTATTTCGACAACAGATGAGGGAACCCTGTCACAATGCAAAATCATTTTTATAAAAGGGATACTGAACGGCGCACAGAATAATATTATTATTGGTCCAGGAATTCTGCAATCAACCGGTATGAAAATATTGAAGGGGGTTGGCGGGATTGCGAAAATATCTGAGAGTTTCGTTAGTGATATTGTGTTTTGCCCTGATGATGTCGGGCTATGGCCAAGCAGAGTCGGCGCCGCCGGAACTGGCCGAATTTACGTATAACCGGTCAGTTGCAGTGACTCATGCACGTGCCGCGTTGGAAGATTTTACTGCGCTGATGATGCCGCAACAACCGCTGGCGGAATTCGATTTTACCAAACCCTACGTCGCGGCGGTTGTGGGCAAGGATTGCGGCGGCAAGGAAATTAACGTTATAGTTGTCGCATTTCCCGATAAAAAAGGCAATAGCTGGGCGTTTTCCCAGTGGGAACGTAACCGTGACGGCCTGATCAACAGGATGCTGGCGGTGGGGTTCACGGTAGAATCGCTGGAGGCGTTGCTGCGTCAGGCGCGTACCGGTGGAGAACATTGTTTGTGACAGATACTATTTAGCTATGGACAGACCAATAAAAAAACCGCGTGATGA